>JBJONC010000014.1:0-14439 GCA_046052005.1 Actinomycetota bacterium | reverse complement strand
AACCGAAGCCAAGTGCAGCTGAGCTTTCTGGTTCGTAGACAAGAGCAGCATCGTTGAGCTGCAACTTATCTAACGCTTCGCGAAGAATTGGAAAATCAGCACCATCCAATGGGAACAGACCCGAGAAAACCATTGGCTTTGGATCTTTGTAGCCCGACAGCGCTTCTTTAGTTGGGTTGTTATAGGTAGTAACGGTGTCACCCACACGAGATTGGCGAACATCCTTCACACCAGTGATTAAGTAGCCTACTTCGCCTACTCCAAGTCCCTTAGAAGCGATTGGTTCAGGAGAAATAACGCCAACCTCAAGGGCTTCATGGCGAACACCAGTTGAAAACATTTGAATCTGTTCGCGTGGAGACAAGTGCCCATCAACAACACGTACGTAAGTAACTACACCGCGGTATGAGTCATAGACAGAGTCAAAGATAAGTGCACGTGCTGGGGCGTTTGCATCGCCAACTGGTGCAGGGATTTGAGCAACGATCTGGTCCAGCAACTCTGCAACGCCATCACCGGTTTTTCCAGATACGCGCAAGCAATCTTCAGGCTGGCAGCCGATTAACTTTGCAAGCTCTGCTGCAAACTTTTCTGGCTGTGCGTTAGGTAAATCGATCTTATTAAGAACAGGAATAATTGTTAGATTGTTTTCCATTGCAAGGTAAAGGTTTGCAAGGGTTTGCGCTTCGATTCCTTGTGCACAATCAACAAGTAGAACCGCACCTTCGCACGCTGCTAGCGAGCGCGATACTTCGTAAGTGAAGTCAACGTGACCAGGTGTATCGATCATGTTCAGGATGTATTCCTGACCATCGATTGATGAACGCCATGGCAAACGAACCGCTTGAGATTTGATTGTGATTCCGCGTTCGCGTTCGATATCCATGCGATCGAGATACTGCGCACGCATATTGCGGGCTTCTACGACCTCGGTGATTCCCAGCATGCGATCGGCAAGGGTTGATTTACCGTGATCGATGTGAGCAATGATGCAGAAGTTACGAATCTGCGCCGGATTGGTTGCTGCTGGTTGCGGCGCCTTAGCAAGTGAAATTGCAGGCATGAACCTAGCCTCGCTTTAAAGTAGTAAAGGGATTAACGTGCGCCGGCTTTGGCAGCTGCCTTAGCCATTGAAGACTTCTTGTTTGCTGCTGAGTTCTTGTGAAGAACACCCTTTTGCACTGCAACATCCAGTGACTTTGAAGCAGCGCGGAGTTCTGTTGTGATTGCAGCTGAATCGCCTGCAGCGACAGCATCACGGAACTTACGGACGGCGGTCTTGATAGATGAGCTCACAGACTTGTTGCGAAGGCGTGCCTTCTCGTTGGTCTTGATGCGCTTGATCTGAGACTTGATATTTGCCACGTGCGTAGTTCTCCGAACTTTAGGTTGAGGTGTAAGGGTACCCATTTGAGCGCTCAGGCTCAAATCGGGCAACCAAGGGGAAATTAGGCGGTGATGATCCCTGAGGATGAGGCACGGCGGCGCTTTCGGCCACCGCTCTTAACCTCGGCCTGAGGAGCCTCTACAGCTGGCGTCTCAGTGTCCTGATTCAAGGATTCGTGGAACTCGTGCTCAGTCGCATCCTTTTCTTCTGCATCTTCATGCTGTGAGGATGGAGTATCAAGCTGAGGCATTGGAGCCTTCATCTTCACCGGCTCCATATGGATGTGAATTCCGCGTCCGCTACATGAATCACATGTAGTTGAGAAAGCTTCGATCAGTCCCTGACCAACACGCTTACGTGTCATCTGAACCAAACCTAGTGAGGTTACTTCAGCAACCTGGTGCTTGGTGCGATCGCGACCAAGGCATTCAACCAAGCGACGCAGTACAGCTTCACGGTTTGATTCAAGAACCATATCGATGAAGTCGATTACAACAATTCCACCTAAGTCACGAAGACGAAGTTGGCGTGCAATCTCTTCTGCAGCTTCAAGGTTGTTTTTTGTAACGGTCTCTTCGAGGTTTCCACCCTTACCGATGAACTTACCGGTGTTAACGTCGATAACAACCATTGCTTCGGTGCGATCGATAACAAGTGATCCACCTGATGGTAGATACACCTTGCGATCAAAGGCCTTTGCAAGTTGTTCCTCAACGCGGAAGTCAGCAAAGAGATCGCCGCTTCCTGTGTACTTCTCAATCTTCTGAGTTAACTCTGGTGCGATAAAGCCCAGGTAGTTTGTAACTTCATCCCATGCAGTTGATCCCTGAACAGTTAGCTTGCGGAAATCTTCATTGAAGATATCGCGGATAACACGAACAGCTAGATCTGGCTCTTGGTACAGAGCAGCAGGTGCATGGAAGTTTGGATTCTGACTCTTTGCATAGATGTCTTCCCATTGCGCCTTCAAACGGGCAACATCATTAGTAAGGTCTTCTTCGCTAACACCTTCAGCAGCTGTGCGAACAATGACGCCAGCTTCTTCAGGAATTAAATTCTTCAAGATTGATTTCAAGCGTGCGCGCTCTTCTTCAGGTAGACGCTTTGAAATACCTGACATTCCGCCACCAGGAACATAAACCACGTAACGACCAGGTAATGAAATCTGGCTAGTTAAACGCGCGCCCTTTTGGCCAATTGGATCCTTAGTTACCTGTACTAATACTGGCTGGCCAGTCTTTAATACCGTTTCAATCTTGCGAGGCTGTGATTCAGAGATACCTGCAGCATCCCAATTAACCTCACCTGCATAAAGAACCGCGTTACGGCCCTTACCAATATCAACGAATGCAGCTTCCATTGATGGAAGAACATTTTGTACGCGACCTAAGTAAACGTTACCAACGTAAGAAACGTTGCTATTGCGGTTTACATAGTGCTCAACCATTACGCCATCTTCAATAACGGCGATCTGGGTGCGATCTGCGATCTGACGAACAAGCATCTCGCGGTCAACATTTTCGCGACGAGCTAAGAACTCTCCATCGGTAATGATTGTTCCGCGCTTGCGATATGGCTCACGGTAATCGCTACGTCCACCGCGATCATTGCGGTCGTAACGGTCGTTACGATCACGACGGTTGCGGTTGTTGCGATCATTTCGGTCGTTACGATCATTACGTGCTGGACGCTCTGGGCGTTCACGCTTTTCGCGAACCTTTACAACTGTGATGACACCATCTTCTTCGATGGTCTCCCCTGGTGTTACACCTTCGCCAGTTGCACGACGACGGCGACGACGACGTGTGCTTGTTGCACCCTCGGCTGAATCCTCGTCGCTACCTTCTTCGCTTGAATTCTCTTCATTATTGTCAGTATTGGTTGCATCAGCTGAACCTGGCTTGCGACGACCACGGCCACCACGACGGCGACGACGGTTGCGATTGCCGCGCTCTTCAGAATCTCCTGCTGCGCTTTCAGTTGCTGCAGGCTTTTCTTCAACCTCAGCACTCTCTTTCTTAGCAGCAGCCTTCTTGCGTGGCTTGCTCTCTGAAACCTCTTTTTTAGCAGCTGGCTTTTCAGGTGCAGCTTGGAAGATAGGCACTGGAATAGCAGCGGCCTTCTTACGGGTTGTCTTCTTTTCTTCAGCTACCTGTGGAACTTCAGTAACTGCTGCATCTGCTTTTGCAGAAGCTTTCTTAACCGCACGCTTGCGCGGTGTTTTAGGCTCAATCGCCATGGCACCAAATCCTTTATGCCCCTTGCGGAGCTATCTTCTTAAAAAATCCTGTTGGGTTTTCCGTACCGTCCGCGCTGGGCTTGATTCGCGATTGATCGCGAGCCGCGCTGAACTGGTGCCTTAATTATGGCACCACAGGGGCGATTTGCCTATTTACCCGCGTAAACGAGCGTGAACGTTCTGTAAAAGACCAAAGCCGATCATGGTGGCAAACATCGAGGAGCCACCATATGAAATGAATGGCAATGGCACACCGGTCATCGGCATCAGCCCCAAGGTCATTCCAATATTTTCAAATAGCTGGAAGGAGAACCAGGCGATAACGCCTGTGCACACCAGTCGTCCAAAGGGATCGGATGTTCGTCGGGCAATTGAAAAGGCTCGCATCAGTAATATCAAATACAAAATCAAAATAAATCCGCTGCCAACAAAGCCAAGCTCTTCACCTGCAACGGTGAAAATAAAGTCGGTCTGCTGTTCCGGAACAAATCGTCCATTTGTTTGTGGACCGTTGAATAAACCTGTACCTAACAAACCACCAGAGCCAACAGTGATTCGGGCTTGGCGTAACTGATAACCAGCACCTTGTGTATCAGCATTTGGATCCACAAATGTTTGCAAACGATTTACTTGGTACTCGCTGATGACGCCAGCTTTGACAGCAACAAAACCACCCAGCACTGCAAGTAGCAACAAACCAGCCACCCAACGTGCCGGTGCGCCAGATACTGCGATGATCGTTACAACCGCTGCTGCAATGATCAAGATAGTTCCCATGTCGGGCTGCAAAATAATAAGCAGAACCGGAATCGCTGCAATCGCAAGTGCCTGCAACACATCTTTACTGGTCGGCTCATTACTGTCATGAGTACGTTCAGAAAGAATCATCGACATTCCAATGATGATTGCAATCTTTGCAAGCTCTGCAGGTTGAATCTGGAAACCACCTGGAAGTGCGATCCATGCGCGCGCACCATTGATCTCGGCACCTAGACCTGGAATCAAAACGATGATTAAGCCAAGCACGCCAGCACCCCACAAGAATGGCGTGTAGGCACGTAATAAGCGGTAATCAACAACGGTTGCACCGTATGCCAATAAACCGCCGATCAAAATGTTAATCACGTGACGCTTTAAGTAGTACTGGCCATCTAAACCGTTACGGATGTACCAATCGCGGGTTGCAGCCCACACCAGCAAAGTTCCGATAATCAAGAGCAGTGAAACCACTGCGGTTAGTACTGGATCCCAACCATGGAGCAATGATTGGCGGCTACGTCGATACAACCGTTGGCGTGCGTGAATCTGACTCACTTGCTCGCCTCCTTAGGTTTAGTAGCTGGTGAAATCTTAGGCAGTTTGGTTGGAGGTTTACCTTCTGGGAACAACGCCGCGCCAGGAACGATTTTGCTTCCTGAGACGCCAAATAAAGTTTCATAAATTCTTCTGACACCAACACCCGAAGTTGATGCACCGAATCCGCCTTGGCCCACCATCATCACAACGGCATACCGTGGATTCTTGCTTGGAGCGTAAGAAGCAAACCAAGAGGTGTCATCCTTTAATGAACCATTTGGATTTCTACCAAATACCTGCGCGGTTCCAGTTTTTCCACTTACCTCAATTGGAAAACCTGCAAATGCACCTGCTGCGGTTCCGCTCACAACAACTTCGCGCAAAGATCCACGAAGGAAAGCCAAGTTTGATGGCGCAGTCTTTACAGTTCCCAATCGCTGTGGAGTAAAACTCTTAACAACGGTTCCGTCTGTCTTAACAATCGCCTTGGCAACCATCATCTGCCAAATCGTTCCACCATTAGCAATCGCGGCATACATCTGGGTCAGCTTCAAAGGTGTCACAACGGTGTCACCTTGACCGATTGAGAAGTTCACCGCATCACCAGCACGAATCTTGTCGCCATCTACACAATTTTCTTCAGCAAGTTGCAACAAGAATGGAGTCTGCTGTGCCTTGGTTGCGCGCTCTTTGTAGTTGCAGTAGAAATCTTTGTTCTGCTGGTACCAACTCTTCTTGTAATCACGATCTGCAAGTCGCGATGTTGATTCAGATGGCAGGTCGATTCCAACCTTTTGGGTGATGTTGAAAGCTTTAGCTGCTTCAAAGAAGTAATCATTAGGGTTTGATTTGGGCTTCAAACCACCATCGCGAAGCCATTCATCAAAGGCGATTTGGTACCAAATGGTGTCACATGAGACCGCCATAGCTTTATACATATTCATAGTGCCCTGGTTCTTGCTATCAAAGTTCTGGAAGGCACGCGTACCCACTTGAACTTGAGAAGGGCACTTGTAATTAGCCTTTAGATCATAGCCAGCACTTGCAGCTGCTAATAATGAAACAACTTTGAAGGTTGAAGCTGGTGCGAATAGACCCTGTAGGGCTCGATTAAGTGCAGGAACAGATTTCTTCTCACTGAACAAATCTTCGGCTTGTTGAACGGTTAAACCAGTTTCCCAAGCATTTGGGTCATACGTTGGATATGAAGCAAGTGCAAGAACTCTTCCGGTCTTAATATCCATAACCACTGCAGCGCCAGAATCTGATGTGTAGCCATTTGCTCGGCCTCGAAGAACCGCATCCTTCAAAGCCTTTTCAGCAGAGGCCTGTAGTCGAACATCCAAGCTGGTCACAAGGTGATCGCCTGCAACTGGCTTAGTATTTTGACTCTCGCGAGTAATTGATTCTTTGCGATCAACAATGACAGTTCTGATTCCAGGCTCACCGCGCAAGAAAGAGTCATACTGAATTTCAAGACCAGATTTACCAATTGATTCGCTACGGAAGTACTGCTTGCCATTTCCCTTTAACAGATCGGTTTCAGTTAATGGGCCGACATAACCAAGTACATGTGCAGCATTTACATCTAGGTAACTTGGATAGTTTCGGATCGCAACAGGTTGTGCATCGACCCCTGGATAAGAATCAGAGCGTTCAACAATCTGCAAGGCGATGTCTGGATCGGCCGACTTTGTGATCGGAATCGGTTGATATCTAGAACCTTGCCAACATCCTGCTTTTTGTCCCTTAGGAAGTTCGCCACACAAACGAGTATTTTGATAAATGTCTTTGTACTTCAAATTGAGCAGCTTTGCTAGGCGCTTCATGACATCTACGCCTTTGTCCTCTAACTTGTCGATAGCGATTCGGTCGATTGTGATAGCCAAACCAGCCTTATTCATAGCTAATGGCACACCAAATCCATCAACAATTAGGCCGCGGGTTGCAGGTGCAACAACATCGCGACTTTGAATGCTTAACGCTGCATCTTTGTACTTTGGACCGGCAGCAACCTGAAGGTAGAACAAGCGACCAAAAAGTGCTGCCATTAAAGAGACAATCAGAATCTGAACAACCAGTAAAGCTAAACGTGATCTGTTGTTCATAGCGCTGACCGTGAATCAAAGATCAATCCATGAAGACGGGTAAAGATAGGAAGCATGATCGGCGAGACCAGTAATGCCCAAATGCTCATTCCAATTAATGTGATCACGATCTGCCCAAAGGAGCCGGTAGATACACCTAACAAAGCGCCCGTAACTAGGTATGCAATCTCGACAAAGAAGTTAGCTGCCACGACAAAGAAAACGATTCCGATGGCGTTTGCATGAACATTGTCATCGCCGTAACCAATGTATGAAATTGCATATCCGGCAAGCAACATAATCAAAGTCCATTGACCAAAGGGACCGCTTGCACTCTGCGATAAATCCATCAAGAGTCCTGCAGAAAAACCAATGACCGCAGCGACCTCTTGTTGGCTTAGTACCGCCCAGGTTAAAGCAAAGATCAAAAGGATTGAGAATCCCCCGCCCGGCAAACGAAACTGCGAGATAACCGCTTCTTGAATCAAGAAGATCAACAAAAAGATCGGCGCTGCAATCGAGATTTGGCGAGTAAGCATCTGAATTAATTACTTGCTGTAGGTGATGGAGTAACTGTGACCGTAACTGTTGGGATCGGAGCTACTCGTGGCTTCTGAGGAACGAGTGCGTCACCAGGGCTTGATGTTGGTCCACTAACAACGATTGCAACTACACCTAAAGTGGAAAAGTTTGTGTAGTAACGCACTGAAGCGGTTTGTGCCACGGCACCTGCAGAGTTATCAACCTTGGTAATGAATCCCAGTGGAACACCGGGAACAAAGGGACGGTTAGCAACACTTCCGCGGGCCAATAGGACATCGCCCTCTTTAACATCAGTTGAATTATCAAGCAATTGCAGGCTTGCAGAGCGGTTTCCGCGACCCGACAAGATGCCGATCTGCTGAGATCCTGCGATACGTGCGCCAACCTTAAAAGCTGGATCACTTGCTAGTTGAATCAACGCCGAGTTTGGATAAACATCCTTAACAACCCCGGCAAGTCCATACTGTGACAGAACGGTCATATTCTTTTTGATGCCAGCGTTACTTCCGGAATCAATCGTGATTGTTTGCGAAAAGGATTGGCTGGAGCCGTGACTGATGACCTTGGCATTAACAATTTTGTATCCGGCGGTTCCCGCTAAATCCAAAATATCTTTAAGTTGATTCAACTGGCCATCAGCGTTTTTACGATTGAGAAGTTTGATCTTCAAGTTCGCATTTTCAGCTTCTAATTTTTCAATCTGGCTACGTGTGCGACCAAGATGTGTGACATCGGAAAAGAAGTCGCCAACCGGTCTAAGGACAACTGCGCCTGCTCGTTGAAATGGCGAAAGCACAGTTTGTGTTCCCTGCTTAAAACCTTCGATGACCTTTACGCCGCGAAGATCTAAGGTGATCAGAAAAAGCGAGGTGACAATCAAGATCACCAGCAACAAACGTGCGCGACCTTCACCGCCGTTACGCATTGAAAGAAGGCCTTATCGACGTGGCTCGGAGATTAGAACCTTCTCAAGAGCTTCAAACTCTTCGATGCACTTTCCGGAACCTTCAGCAACTGCATCCAATGGACGCTCTGCGATGTGAATTGGCATTCCGGTCTCTTTGCGAAGACGCTCATCAAGACCCTTAAGAAGTGCTCCACCACCGGTGAGAACAATTCCGCGGTCCATTAAATCTGATGCAAGCTCTGGTGGAGTCTTATCCAATGTGCTCTTCACTGCGTTAACAATTGAGTTCACTGGCTCTTCAAGTGCTTTACGAATCTCTGCTGCAGATACAACGATTGTCTTTGGAAGACCTGTTGCTAGATCGCGACCGCGAATCTCTGCATCATTTTCGCCAGCTAGTGGGTATGCAGAACCGATCGCCATCTTGATCTCTTCTGCTGTGCGCTCTCCCAAAAGTAGGGAGAATTCACGCTTAACCCAGTTAATAATTGATTGATCCAGCTCATCTCCGCCTACGCGAATCGATAGAGAAGTCACGATTCCACCCAGTGAAATAACCGCTACCTCAGTTGTTCCTCCACCGATATCGACAACCATGTTTCCTGTTGGCTCGTGGATTGGAAGACCAGCACCGATTGCTGCAGCCATTGGCTCTTCGATGATGTACACCTTACGTGCGCCAGCTGCATACCCTGCATCCTTAACTGCACGCTGCTCAACACCAGTGATACCTGATGGAACACAAACAACGATACGTGGCTTAGCCAAGTAACGACGACGGTGAACCTTTTGGATGAAGTAACGAAGCATGCGCTCTGTTGTATCAAAGTCTGCGATAACACCATCCTTCAAAGGACGGATAGCAACGATGTTGCCAGGAGTACGGCCGATCATCTTCTTCGCTTCAAGACCAACAGCCAGGATTCCGCCGGTGTCTTGGTTAACAGCTACTACTGATGGCTCATTCAAAACAATGCCACGTCCGCGTACATACACAAGTGTGTTTGCTGTGCCTAGGTCAACCGCCATATCGCGACCAATGAAGGACATTCTGCTTGCTTGTGACATTTTTACTCCTTGTGCTTTTTATATCTTGGGGAAGTTATTACTGTGGAAAAAAGATTTGGATTTCACGTGCAGCAGACTCTGGTGAGTCTGACCCGTGAACTAGGTTCTGCATAACTTTGGTTCCTTGATCACGAGCTAGATCTCCGCGAATTGTTCCTGGTGCAGCAACTGTTGGATCTGTTACACCAGCTAATGAACGGAAGCCTTCAATCACACGATTTCCAGATGCAACGATTGCAACAATCGGTCCAGACATCATGAACTCAACTAGTGGTTCGTAAAATGGCTTTCCAATGTGCTCGGCGTAATGCTGCGCAAGAAGCGCTTCATCTGCTTGCAACATGCGCAAAGCATCGATTGCATACCCTTTAGTTTCAATTCGGGAAATAACCTCGCCAACCAAACCGCGGCGTACGCCATCAGGCTTTACGAGGATAAGTGTTTTCTCTGTGCTCACTGCCCCAGTCTATTAGGGTTTTTTAGGCGCTGCAGCCAGCAAGGCAGCGCGAGCAGCCTCACCCTTGCGGCCCACAACGATGGCCGCCACCCAAAGACCAATCAAAACCACCCCAATAATGAAGAAGGATGGCTCAACAAATCCAAAGCCAATCATGGCGATCTGCATCAATGAGCCGATTACAAAACCACCTGGGCGTCGAACGAGTCCGGCAGCCACAAATAGCAGGAATGAAACAACACAGCCATAAATGATTGCTGCCTGAGATTGATCTTTCATTGCCAACAAGATCGCAAAACCCAAGGTCATGCTCTCAGCAATCAATACAGATGCTCCCAGAATCTTCATCGCGCAAACTTCTTTCGTAGGTATGTACGAGCTTCGCCAACTGTAACAACTGAACCTGTGACAAGAATTCCAACAGTGTCATCACTTAATGGACGAACTGAATCTGCAACCGCTTTATCAAGTGCGGTATTCAAATCTGAGACCTCAAAAACTCGATCAACACCGAAAATAGATGTTGCGATTTTTTCTAGATCAGATGATGACATTGCACGTGATGATGAACTTTGCGTGACGATGACATGATCAACGATTGGCTCTAGTTCTTGGAAAATACCTGTTGCATCCTTGTCTCCAAAAACGCCAACAACTGCGATGATTTCATCAAAGTTGAATTCGTTGAGCAAAGTATCGGCAAGGGCTTTTGCACCGTGTGGGTTATGTGCAGCATCCAAAATAACCGTTGGTTCGCGATGAACAACTTCACAACGACCCGGTGAGCTCACTGCGGCAAAGCCTGCACGAACCGCTTCGATATCCAATGGTTGATCACCAAAGAAAGCTTCAACAGCAACTAACGCTGCTGCAGCGTTTGCCGCTTGGTGACGACCGTGTAGAGGTAAGAAGATCTCGTCATATGTGTCATGAATTCCTTGAATTGTTAGTAGCTGTCCGCCTACCGCTACGGCGCGAGACAACACTGAGAACTCAACACCTTCGCGGACTACATCTGCCCCTACTTCGGCGGCCTTACGAATCAACTCTTTAGCGGCTTCTGGCTCTTGCTGAGCAAGCACCACAAAACCGCCCTCTTTAATGATTCCAGCCTTGGTTGCAGCGATTTCATGCAGGGTATTTCCCAAGTACTCCATGTGATCAAAGCCGATCGGCATAATCACAGAAACATCTGCATCGACAACATTGGTTGCATCCCATTCGCCACCCATGCCAACTTCGATAACACCAACATCTACTGGGTGCTCTGCAAATGCAGCAAAAGCCAACGCGGTGATTGCTTCAAAGAAAGAGATTGGATGTTCAAACTTAGTGTCCATCAGATCTAAATATGCAGCGATGTCGTTGTAGGAAAAAATCAACTCTTTTGGATCAATAGGTTCACCATTGATTGAAATTCGCTCACGATAAGTTTCTAGATGCGGACTAGTAAAGCGTCCGGTGCGCAATCCGTGGGCGAACAACAATGCATCAACCATGCGACTAGTTGTCGTCTTTCCATTTGTGCCACCAATATGAATTGTTGGATAAGTCAGTTGAGGTGAACCCAAAATATCAACAAGTGCAGCAATTCGTTCTGTCGTGGGAGCGATACGTGTTTCTGGCCAACGTGCAAGCAGCGCTTGTTCGATCGCGTCTACACGCTCTTGATCATCAGGTGAAATCATCATGCTTGTGGCAACGCTGCAAGTGCTGCAGTGATTCGCTCGATGTCGGCCGTTGTCTTTTCTAGACGTTCACGAATTTCAACAACAACATTTTCTGGTGCTTTCGCCATAAAGCCTTGATTGTTCAACTTCACTTCAGCGGTTTGCTTGTCCTTGGTAGCTGTTGCTAAGTCCTTTTCTAGACGAGCACGCTCTGCCACAACATCGATAGAACCAGTTAAGTCGAATTCAATAGTTACGCCAGCGGCTTCGCACTTAGCACTTGGTGTGATCTCGCCAAGCTCCATACGAACAACGAAGGCAACCGCTGATGCGTACTTAGCAATGTCGCCTGTTGCAACGATGCGACCAGGGATCTTCAAGGAAGTCTTGATTCCTTGATCATTGCGGAAGCGACGAACCTCAGTAATGATCTCCTGAAGCTGAGAAATTAGGCTTTCAGCCTTCTTATCTACATGGGCAGGGTTAGCTACTGGCCACTGAGCGACAACCAGAGATTCTCCCCCGGTCAACGTGGTCCACATCTGTTCTGTAATAAATGGCATTACAGGGTGCATCAATCGGAATAGTTGGTCTAGAACATAACCAAGAACGCGCTTAGTGCCTTCGGCATTACCCGAAGCAAAGGCTTCCTTTGAAAGCTCTAAGTACCAGTCGCACAAGTCATCCCATGCAAAGTGATACATCAATTCGCAAGCACGTGCGTACTCATACTTTTCAAGAAGTTCAGTTGCTTCTGAAACAGTTTCTGATAGTCGACTAAGGATCCACTTGTCGATTGCGTTCAGTGAATCAATCGCAGGAAGTTCTCCCTCGACAGTTGCACCGTTCATCATTGCAAAGCGAGTTGCATTCCACAGTTTTGTTGCGAAGTTACGTGATCCGCCGATCCAATCTTCAGCTAATGCCTGATCAGTTCCTGGATTTGCGCCACGAGCTAATGTAAAGCGAAGTGCATCTGCACCGTACTTGTCCATAAACTCAAGTGGATCAATTACATTTCCACGGCTCTTAGACATCTTCTTGCCAAATTGATCGCGAACCAAACCGTGCAACATGATTGTCTTAAACGGTGGCACGCCATCCATTGCAAAGGTTGACATCATCATCATGCGAACAACCCAGAAGAACAAAATGTCGTAGCCAGTCACCAAGACAGATGTTGGATAGAACTTCGCTAGATCTGCTGACTTTTCTGGCCAACCAAAAGTTGAGAATGCCCACTGACCAGAAGAGAACCAGGTATCTAGAACATCTGAATCTTGGGTCCAACCAGCAGGTGCGGTTTCATCAGGACCAACAACTTGAACTTCACCATTTGGTCCATACCAAACAGGAATTCGGTGACCCCACCACAACTGACGTGAAATACACCAGTCATGCATGTTGTCGACCCACTCGAAGTAACGAGGAGCAAGTGCTTCAGGTTCAATCTTTACCGCACCGCTGCGAACAGCATCTGCAGATGCTTTAGCCATTGGTTCTACCTTTACAAACCATTGCTTAGATAGACGAGGCTCAACCGTTGTATCGCAACGAGAGCAATGTCCTACTGCGTGCATGTATGGACGCTTTTCAGCGACGATGCGACCTTCTGCGCGCAGAGCTTCAACAACTGCCTTACGTGCATCAAAGCGATCAAGACCATCAAATGCGCTATTTGTGTTTACAACCTTTGCATCGGCATCCAAGATGACGATATTTGGCAGATTGTGTCGAACACCGATTTCAAAGTCATTTACGTCGTGCGCAGGTGTCACCTTAACCGCACCAGTTCCGAATGCTGGATCAACATGTTGGTCAGCAACAATTGGAATTTCGCGATCGATCAAAGGTACCTTTACGGTCTTCCCGATCATGTGTGAGTAACGCTCATCATCAGGATTTACAGCCACTGCTGTATCACCCAACATTGTTTCAGCTCGTGTTGTTGCAACGATAATTGCGTTGTCGCCTTCGCCGTAGCGAATTGAAACAAGCTCACCTGCATCATCGCTGTGTTCAACTTCAATATCTGACAAAGCGGTCAAGCATCGTGGGCACCAGTTAATAATTCTTTCAGCGCGGTAAATCAAACCCGCGTCATACATGCGCTTGAAAATAGTTACAACCGCTTTGGACATTCCTTCATCCATAGTAAAGCGTTCACGAGACCAATCGACAGATGAACCTAAGCGCTTCATCTGTTCAAGAATCGCACCGCCTGATTCTTCTTTCCACTCCCAAACCTTTTTAACAAACTCTTCGCGTCCCAGATCATGACGAGACTTACCAGTTGCAGCTAGCTGCTTTTCAACAACATTTTGTGTTGCGATTCCGGCGTGGTCCATTCCTGGAAGCCACAAAACTTCAAAGCCTTGCATGCGCTTCATGCGAGATAAACAATCTTGCAGCGTTTGATCCAAGGCGTGACCGATGTGCAAAACGCCCGTCACATTGGGAGGAGGTAAAACAATTGAAAAGGCTTCCTTTGATGAAGCTGCATCAGCGGTGAAATACCCAGCATCAACCCACTTTTGATACAACGGGGCTTCGATCTCCTGAGGAGAAAAGGTTGAGGCTAATTCACGGCTAGAAGACATAGTGCGCAGTCTAGATTATGCGCTCTTCTCCTCTTGACCTTTTTGTCCGCGTGAGCGTTTTGGACCTGTGTGATTTACCAAAGTTGGCGCTCCCCCAGATGTGATGCATTCCTTGGTGATGATCACCTTTTCTACATCGGTACGGCTTGGAACGTCATACATAACTGACAAGAGGACAGATTCCA
>JBJONC010000013.1:0-14776 GCA_046052005.1 Actinomycetota bacterium | reverse complement strand
ACCGCTACTTGTGGAGACCTCATCGAAAGTGCGATGAAACGCGATCTCAGCCTGAAGGATATGGGCACCTTGCTTCCTGGACATGGCGGAATGCTTGATCGTTTGGATTCAGTTGTTTTATCAGCCCCTGCAATGTGGCTGGCCCTTGAACTAGTGAAGAGATTCTTATGAGCGGGAAAGTTCCTGAAATCAATCTAGTTTTTGATGAGCCGGTACAACGCAAGAAAGCCCCCAAGCATTTAGCTGATTTTGCACCAGCAGATCGCAAAGCCTTTGCAAAGGAGCTTGGCTTTCAGCCATTCCGTGCCAGCCAAGTGGCTAACCATTACTTCTCACATCTATCCAACAATCCTGAAGAGTGGACAGATATTCCTGCAGCAGAACGCCAAGGGATTGCTGATGCTTTAACTCCTAAAATGATTGAACTTGTAACAACCCGCACAACTGACAACGGCATGACTCGTAAGGATTTATGGAAGTTGCATGATGGTGTATTGGTTGAGAGCGTATTGATGCGTTACACCGATCGAGTAACAGTGTGTATCTCTTCTCAAGCAGGTTGCGGAATGAACTGCCCCTTCTGTGCAACAGGTCAGGCAGGATTAACACGTAACCTTTCAGCGGGTGAAATTACCGATCAAATCGTGGCAGCTGCACGTGCGTGTGCAAATGGTGAACTTCCGGGTGGACCAACACGACTTTCAAATATTGTTTTCATGGGAATGGGCGAGCCGTTAGCTAACTACAACGCCGTTGTCAGAACCCTGCGTAACATCACAGACCCTAACCCAGATGGTTTGGGGATCAGCGCACGTTCGGTAACGGTTTCAACCGTTGGTTTAGTAAACGGAATCGAAAAGTTGATGGATGAGGGCATTAGTTGCACCCTTGCAGTATCGCTTCATACTCCTGATGATGAGCTGCGCGATACCTTGGTGCCAATTAACAATCGCTTTAATGTGCGCGAAGTTTTGGCGGCTGCAGATGCTTACGAAAAGAAGACCGGTCGCCGCTATTCGATTGAGTACGCATTGATTCGTGATATCAACGATCAATCCTGGCGTTCAGATCTATTGGGCCGTTTACTGAAGAATCGAAACGCACATGTGAACTTGATTCCGCTCAACCCGACACCGGGTTCTAAGTGGACCGCATCCCGTCGCGAAGATGAGGCAGAGTTTGTTCGCATTCTTGAAAGCTACGGAGTACCCGTAACGGTTCGAGATACACGTGGACGTGAAATCGACGGTGCATGTGGCCAGTTGGCTGCGGCTGAAAAAGGCAAGCCCGTCGCTTAAATTGCGACTAGTAGGTTCAGGGGCTAATTGCTAGGCTCTGGAACATGAAAAAGCTCAGTAACTTCATCAATGGCAAGTCAGTCGATTCAACATCTGGCGAGACAACAACTCTGGTCAATCCTGCAACGGGACAACCTTTCGCCACTGCACCTAAATCAAATGCTGCAGATATCGATGCTGCATTTAAGGCCGCAAGTGATGCATTTGTAGATTGGCGAGATTCAACCCCATCTCAACGTCAACGCGCACTGCTTAAGATTGCCGATGCAATTGAAGAACGAGCCGATGAAGTAATCGCAATTGAATGCGAAAACACGGGCAAGCCCATTTCGTTGACAACTTCTGAAGAAGTTCCTCCAATGGTGGATCAAATTAGATTCTTTGCAGGTGCGGCTCGTAATCTTGAAGGAAAATCCGCCGGTGAATACATGCCAGGAATGACTTCAATGATTCGCCGCGAACCAGTTGGAGTAATCGGCCAAGTAACCCCATGGAACTACCCAATGATGATGGCGGTATGGAAGTGGGCTCCAGCAATTGCAGCAGGAAATACCGTTGTTCTTAAGCCAAGTGACACAACTCCAGCATCAACTGTCTGGATGGCCAATCTCATGGCTGAGTTTTTGCCGGCCGGTGTATTTAACGTTGTGTGCGGAGAACGTGAAACTGGTGCATCACTTGTAAATCACTCTCGACCTGACATGGTTTCTATTACAGGTTCTGTAGGTGCGGGTATCCAAGTTGCTGAATCTGCTGCAAAGCAGGTTAAGCGAGTGCACCTTGAACTTGGCGGAAAAGCACCCGTAGTTGTTTTTGCCGATGCCGACTTAGCAGCAGCAGCTGAAGCGATCGCGATCGCTGGTTACTTCAACGCTGGCCAAGATTGCACCGCAGCAACTCGCGTCATCGTTCAAGACTCTGTCTATGAAGATTTCGTCGCGTTGCTGACTGAGCAAGCAAAGGCTGTCGCAATCGGAGCACCTGCTGATGAGGATGTCTTCTTAGGGCCAGTAAATAACGTCAACCAACTAGCCCGAGTCAGCGACCTTCTATCTCGGGTGCCATCCCATGCCCAGGTCATGGCCGGTGGATCCGCCCTTGATCGCCCAGGCTTCTTCTTCCCAGCAACGGTTGTTGCGGGGCTTCGCCAGGATGATGAGCTGATTCAGAAGGAGATCTTTGGACCGGTAATCACCGTTCAGAAGTTCAGCGATGAGGCTCAGGCGGTTTCGATGGCCAATGGCGTCGAATATGGATTGGCTTCAAGCGTCTGGACCGCCAACCATGGCACCGCAATGCGAATGGCTAAGGCTTTCGACTTTGGCTGCGTCTGGATCAACACCCATATTCCTTTGGTTGCCGAGATGCCACACGGTGGCTTCAAACGCTCGGGATATGGCAAGGATCTCTCAGCCTATGGATTTGAGGACTACACGCGAATCAAGCATGTAATGACTAATCTTGGGGCGTAGTATTTCCCCCTGTTCCAGCCCGTTCTATCAACCAACTACCCACAGAAAGCTTGAGGCTCGGTAATCCGACAACTAGCTTGTGCTTAATCCTTAAGGAGTAAATCAGTATGTCAAAAGAAAGTTCACTCTCACCGGAAGCCCGTTCAATTATCGGTGCAATGGTTTCTCGTCGTGCAGTACTTGCAGGCGCAGGTGGTTTAGGTGCAGCAGGATTACTTGCTGCGTGCGGAGGCGGATCAGATTCTGCCGATAGCGCAAATAGCGTTCGCTGGGGCAACTGGCCTTTGTACCTTGATTACGATGAGGAAACAAAGAAGTACCCAACTCTTGAAAAGTTTTCAGCAGAAACTGGCATCACAGCAAATTACTTTGAAGATTACAACGACAACGATGAGTTCTTCGGAAAGGTACAAGCGCAACTCAAGCTTGGCGAAGATATCGGTTATGACCTTGTAACACCTACTGACTGGATGGCAGCACGTTGGATCCGTCTTGGATACACACAAAAGTTTGATACAGCTAACGTTCCAAACAAGTCAAACATTCTTGCTTCACTTGCATCACCATCATTTGATCCAAACCGTGAGCAAACGCTTACATGGCAGGGCATCATGGGTGGATTCGGATGGAATGTTGAGAAGAATCCAAAGGGAATTCGCACAATCGATGATCTATTTGCACCACAGAACAAGGGAAAGATTGTTGTTCTCTCTGAAATGCGCGACACCATCGGAATCATCCTGCTTTCTCAGGGTGTAAATCTTCAGACAGTTACAGAAGATCAGTTCATGAATGCAGTTGATTTCATGGAGAAGAAGATCGCTGATGGTTGGATCCGTGGCGTTAAGGGTAATGAGTACGCAGAAGACCTCACATCAGGTGATGCGACAGCTGTTATTGGCTGGTCTGGCGATATGTTCATCCTGAAGTCTGAAAATGAAGGCAAGTTTGACTTCGCTCTACCTGAATCAGGTGGAACAATTTCAGGCGATAACTTTGTAATCCCTTCAACTGTTTCTGCAGAAGGCAAAGCAAATGCGGAGAAGCTCATCAACTTCTACTACGAACCAGCGATTGCTGCTGAGGTAGCGGCTTACGTGAACTACGTATGTCCAGTAGAGGGTGCACAAGCTGAGATGGAAAAGATTGATCCAGCTCTTGCTGCTAGCCCATTCATCTTCCCTGATGCGGCGATGTCTGCAAAGCTCAATGTCTTCCGTTCGCTAACTCCAGCTGAAGAAACTTCATGGGGCGAAGCGTTCCAGAAGGCTGCCGGCAACTAGTGGCTGACGTTTCATCTGCAACTCGAGGAGATTTACGTCTTACTCGAATTTCAAAGACATATGGAGATTTCACTGCAGTTAATGATTTGTCATTAACAATTCCTGAAGGTTCATTCTTTGCACTTCTTGGACCTTCAGGGTGCGGTAAGACAACAACCTTGCGCATGATCGCGGGGTTGGAAGAGCCAACTGTTGGCAGTATTCACTTGGGTTCAACTGACATTACGACCAAGCGTCCATATCAGCGTCCCATCAATACTGTTTTTCAGAACTACGCACTGTTTCCTCACCTAACAATCTTTGAGAACATTGCATTTGGTCTTCGTCGTCGTGGAATCAAGGATGTCGATGCAGATGTAAACAAAGTCTTAGAGCTTGTAGAACTTCCACATCTTGCGCAGCGCAAACCAACTCAGCTTTCAGGTGGTCAACAACAACGCATCGCCTTAGCGCGTGCGATCGTTAACCGTCCCGCATTGTTGCTTTTGGATGAGCCATTGGGTGCACTTGATCTCAAACTACGTCGTCAGATGCAGATTGAGCTCAAGTGGATCCAGCGCGAGGTTGGTCTCACCTTCGTTCACGTAACTCACGATCAGGAAGAGGCCATGACCATGGCCGACACCATCGCGGTAATGAATGAGGGAGAGATCGAGCAGATGGGTTCACCTGCAGATCTTTACGACAATCCAAAGACCGCTTTCGTAGCTAACTTTTTGGGCCAATCCAACTTGATCAAGGGTCGTATCGAGGGAACCGATGGCGACAACTTGGTTGTTGATCTCTTCGGACAAAAGATCGCCATGCCAAAGAACCGTTCACATGCGGTCGATAACTCAATCTATGCAGGTATCCGTCCTGAAAAATTCCGCATTTCATTAGTAGGAACACCTACACGCGGAAATATTTTGACTGGTGGACGCATTGAAGATGTTTCTTACATCGGCGTTTCAACTCAGTATCAAGTTCTGATGCCATGGGGCCAAGAGCTCATGGTCTTTGAGCAAAATGATGATGGAGTTGCACCATTTGATAAGGGCGATGAAGTTGTTATTTCTTGGGAACCTAACTTCACCTTTGCGCTTCGCGGAGATGAGGATGCCGAAGCTGGTACAGAGGTAATTCCTGAGGATCTCGACGAAGAATGAGCGCAACCTTCTCTAAGGTGAAGTTGCCTTACCTGC
This sequence comes from Actinomycetota bacterium, assembly GCA_046052005.1. GTDB lineage: Bacteria > Actinomycetota > Actinomycetes > Nanopelagicales > Nanopelagicaceae > Planktophila. The sequence goes on along the minus strand of JBJONC010000013.1, from coordinate 9,539 downwards.
TTTTGTTGCCAGGTTTTCTCTTCCTCTTTACCTTCTTTATTTTGCCGATCGTCAACCTGGCACAGACTTCGACTCAGACTCCAATTGCTGGGGGAGATACAGGTCAATACGAGCAGAGTTTACGTTTTTCAAATTATGTTGATGCCTTTGTTGAAAACCAAGAGCAGTTCGTACGTTCATTTATCTTTGCGGTCTGTGCAACGGTTTTAGCTTTAGCAATTGCATACCCACTGGCTTATGCAATTGCGTTTAAGGCTGGAAAGTTTAAGAATGTTTTGCTAGTCCTTGTGATTGCTCCATTCTTCACCTCATTCTTGTTGCGCACAGTTGCTTGGAAGCAGATTCTGGGTGAAGAAGGATTTGTTGTTCCAACCTTAAGAACCTTAGGAATCATTAGCGAGAGCACAACGCTGACTTCCACATCCTTCGCCGTTGTTATGGGTATGACTTATAACTTCCTGCCATTTATGACCCTTCCTTTATATGCATCATTGGAGCGAATCGATCCTCGCACTATGGAGGCATCGGGGGATTTGTACGCCAATGGATTTACAACTTTCCGCAAAGTAACCCTGCCGCTATCTATGCCAGGCGTTGTTGCAGGAACCTTGTTGACCTTTATTCCTGCGGCTGGCGATTATGTAAATGCGGCAATTTTGGGCTCACCAAATACCAAGATGATTGGAAATGTGATCGAGTCTCGTTACTTCAAGATCGTGGATTACCCAACTGCAGCTGCACTTTCATTCACTTTGATGGCTGCGATTTTGATTCTTGTGACTATCTACATTCGCAAGGCCGGAACGGATGAACTGGTATGACGCAGAACATTAAGAGCGGGAAAGCCCCGAAGCAAAAGGATGCAACGATTCCAACGATTCCAGTTAAGGCTCGAATTTCTCGTTGGTTCGGCCGTAATTTAATCCGTATCTACGCCGTATTTGGTTTTACTTATCTGTTCATCCCGGTGGCATACACCTTTGCCTTTTCCTTCAATGATTCAGGTAAATCCAACCTTGTTTGGAAGGGATTTACCCTAGAAAATTGGAACAACCCATGTGGTGCGCCAGAGATCTGTACCGCTCTTGGAAACTCAATCAAGATTGGCCTACTGGCGACAATTTTTTCAACGATTTTGGGAACCATGATCGCCTTTGCTGTGGGTCGTTACGCATTCAAGGGTCGCTCAACCTCAAATCTATTGATCTTCCTACCTATGGCTACACCTGAAATCGTCTTAGGTGCATCGTTGTTGTCACTGTTCTTGGTATTTCATATCAATCCAGGGTTCTGGCCAACGGTAATTGCCCACGTAATGTTTTGTATTTCATTTGTTGTGGTCACAGTAAAGGCGCGTATTGCATCCCTTGATCCTCGATTGGAGCAAGCAGCGATGGATCTTTATGCAAATGAGTTTGAAACTTTCCGCCGTGTAACTTTGCCATTGGTAGCACCAGGAATCGCTGGAGCAGCTCTATTGGCCTTTAGCTTGTCATTTGATGATTTCATTATTACTAACTTCAACTCGGGCACGCTAAAGACCTTCCCAGAGTTTGTTTACACAGCAGCCGCCCGTGGAATTCCCGCGCAAGCAAATGTGATTGGTTCTGCAATGTTCTTCCTAGCGTTAGCAATCGTTATTGCAGGTCAGTTTGTTGGCAAGAAAGTAAAGGTTGCTAAGTGACCAATCACGGCAATATGTACGGCCCGAACTTCACCTTTTTAGGCATTCCAGCATGCGATTTAGATGATCCATCAACGTATGCAGGGGCCGATGTCATCATCATCGGAGCTCCAATAGATAGCGGTACTTCACATAGATCTGGTGCCAAGTTTGGTCCGCAAGCTATTCGTGGGGGAGATTACCTTCCACATGATGGTTCCCGCCCTCACCTTGCATTACGCACCGATGGATTAAAGGACCTGAAAGTCTTTGATGCTGGTGATCTCATGATGCCAGGCGGAGATTTAGTTGCATCTCTTGCGGTGCTTAAGGAAGCCACGGAGAAAATCTCACGTGCAGGAATCATTCCAATCATTCTTGGTGGAGATCACTCAATTGCTTCGGCAGATGTTGCAGGTATTGCTACTCACCGAGGCATGGGAAAAATTTCAATGATTCACTTCGATGCTCACGCTGATACAGGTGAGGATCAATTTGGCGCACTTGTTGGTCATGGAACCCCAATGCGTAACCTCATTAACAATGGTTTTGTTCGCGGGGATCGTTTCTTGCAACTTGGCTTGCGTGGATACTGGCCAGAGGATGCAACTCTTAACTGGATGCGCGATCAAGGTATGCGCTCTTACGAGATGACAGAGATTCATAACCGTGGATTGAAAGCGGTACTCGATGAATCCTTTGCAACTTTAACCGATGGTTGCGATGGAGTTTTTCTCTCAGTTGATATTGATGTAGTTGATCCCGGAATGGCTCCAGGAACAGGTACTCCTGAGCCAGGTGGAATGACGAGTCGTGAATTGCTAGAAGCGGTACGACGTATTTGTTTGGAACTCCCAGTTGTAGGCGTGGATGTAGTTGAAGTTGCGCCCCCATTTGATTCAGCAGATATCACTGCAATCTTGGCAAACCGAGTGGTTTTGGAAGCGCTCAGCGCAATTGCCAAGCGTCGTAATGGAACTGTGTACTCAGCAACTCAGAACCTTCTCGATCGATAAGTGAAGTTTTCTAAGGTGTCAGCGGTATCGTGCATACTCCGTCGCAACTTCTCACGTTAGGTATGTAATGGAACTTCTTGGAATCCTGGCCTTTGTTGTTGCGCTGCTTTTCTCCGTCATGGTTCATGAGTTTGGCCATTACATCACCGCCCGAAAGTTTGGAATGTGGGTCTCAGAGTTTTTTGTGGGCTTTGGCAAGAGAATCTGGTCGGTTCAACGTGGTGAAACTGAGTTTGGCGTAAAGGCGATTCCAGCGGGCGGTTACTGCAAAATTGAAGGAATGGCCCCCAATGATGAGATGCCTGAGGGCGAAGAAGGTCGAGCTTTCTATAAAGCATCTTCTGGAAAGAAGTTAATTGTTTTAGGTGCAGGATCATTTCTTCACTTTGTTTTAGGTTTTGTTCTTCTATTCACTTTGTTTGCTGGCATTGGAACAAATCAAGTTTTGCCAGTTATCAGCGAGGTTGTTCCAAATTCAGCTGCGCAAGCTGCGGGGATTCAAGCAGGGGATGAGATCCTTGCGATCAATGGAACAAAGGTGCGTGAGTGGTATAAAGATGTTGAAGCGATTCGCACATCCCAAGGTGCAGATCTCACATTAGAGATTAATCGTGATGGCCAGCTCCTGACTATCGTTACAAATGCACGTTTAACCGATATCGATGGAACGAAGCGATATGTACTTGGAATCGTCAACGATATTGGTCTTAAGCGTTCCGGTGTTCTTCTTTCGCTAAAGAATTCAGCGATTGTCACCAAGGATTTTCTCACTGAAAGTGTTAAGTCACTTGGCAAGCTTCCAGAAAAGATTCCTGCTCTGTGGGGTGCAACGGTTCGCGGCGAAGAGCGAGATGCCAATGGATTAGTAGGCGTTGTCGGTGTAGCTCGCGTATCTGGCGAAGCTGTCGGTAGCGATAAGTTAACACCGATGGAGCGCTTGGCAACCTTTGTCTTGATCGTTGCAAGCCTCAATATCTTCGTAGGTATCTTTAATTTATTGCCAATTCTTCCCCTTGATGGTGGACATATGGCGGTTGCAATCGCAGATGAGATTCGCGCCTTCTTTGCTCGACTGAGAGGTCGACCACGTCCAGCGCCAATTGATGTGACAGTCCTAACCCCAATAACAATGGTGGTTTTTGTTGTTCTGGCATCCTTGACTCTGCTGCTCTTGGTCGCTGATGTGATTAATCCGGTGACCCTCAACCTTTAATTCGGCAGAATTTGCGGTTGTAGTGCAGAATAAAGCCATGGTTGATCTCGGAATTCCAAGCGCACCACCTCCAACGCTGCATCCGCGTCGAAAGACCCGTCAGCTCAAGGTTGGCTCAGTCGGTGTTGGAAGCGAGTCGCAGGTCTCTGTGCAATCAATGTGCACAACTTTGACCGCCGATGTCAATGCAACCCTCCAACAGATCGCCGAGCTAACCGCATCCGGTTGCCAGATCGTTCGCGTGGCCGTTCCTAGCCAAGATGATGCTGATGCATTAGCTCAGATCGCTAAGAAATCTCAGATTCCAGTTATTGCAGATATTCACTTTCAACCTAAATACATCTTTGCAGCGATTGATGCTGGGTGTGCTGCGGTTCGAGTAAACCCCGGCAACATTAAGCAGTTTGATGACAAGGTAAAAGAGGTTGCAAAGGCGGCAGGGGATGCGGGTATTCCAATTCGTATCGGCGTTAACGCAGGTTCTCTAGATCCACGTTTATTGGCAAAGTATGGCAAAGCAACTCCTGAAGCACTCGCCGAGTCAGCGCTTTGGGAAGCATCATTGTTTGAGGAGCATGGCTTCTCTGATATCAAAATTTCCGTGAAGCACCACGATCCAGTAACGATGGTAAATGCCTATCGAATTCTTGCTGCCAAGTGTGATTACCCATTGCACTTAGGTGTTACAGAAGCTGGACCGATCTTCCAAGGAACAATCAAGTCCGCAACAGCATTTGGAATCTTGTTGGCAGAGGGCATCGGCGACACAATTCGCGTCTCATTATCGGCACCTCCAGTCGAAGAGGTAAAGGTTGGAATCTCAATCCTTGAATCTCTCAATCTGCGCCAACGTAAGTTGGAGATTGTTTCTTGCCCTTCATGTGGCCGTGCCCAAGTTGATGTGTATACCTTGGCTGAAAAGGTTCAAGCTGGCTTGCAAGGAATGACTGTTCCGCTACGTGTAGCTGTAATGGGCTGCGTAGTAAATGGACCAGGCGAGGCACGCGAAGCAGATCTTGGTGTTGCATCAGGTAATGGCAAGGGTCAGATTTTTGTTAAGGGCGAGGTCATCAAGACCGTGCCTGAAGCGCAAATCGTTGAAACTCTTATCGAAGAAGCGATGCGTTTAGCTGAAGAAATGGAAGCCGCCGGAGTTGCTTCAGGGCAACCTTCAGTTGATGTTCGATAGGCTTCACACATGTTGAAAATGTCTACGCTATTTTTGCGTACTCTTCGCGACGACCCAGCCGATGCTGAGGTTGCAAGCCATAAGCTACTTGTCCGCGCTGGCTACGTCCGCCGTATCGCTGCAGGAATTTACTCGTGGCTGCCATTGGGTGTCATCACACTTCGCAACGTCGAACGTGTAATCCGCGAAGAGATGGACAAGGCAGGCTTTCAAGAGGTTAACTTCCCGGCGCTTCTTCCTCGTGAAGCGTATGAAACAACTAATCGTTGGGAAGAGTACGGTCCATCGCTATTTCGTTTACAGGATCGCAAGGGTGGAGATTATCTACTAGGTCCAACACATGAAGAGATGTTCACTCTGATGGTTAAGGGCGAATACTCCTCATATAAGGATTTGCCGCTCAGCATTTATCAGATTCAAACGAAGTTCCGCGATGAAGCCCGACCACGCAGTGGAATCATCCGCGGTCGCGAATTTGTTATGAAGGATTCTTACTCATTTGATATTGATGATGCAGGCCTAGAGGTTTCTTACCAAAATCACCGCGACGCATATGTAAAAACCTTTGATCGCTTGGGGATGAAGTACAACATCGTCAAAGCGGTATCTGGCGCAATGGGTGGCTCAAAATCCGAAGAGTTCTTAGCGCCATGCACAACGGGCGAAGACACATATGTTTTATGTCCCCAATGTGGATTTGCTGCAAATGTAGAAGCGATGATTACCAAGGTAGATGCGCAAGACCCTTCTAATGTTCCAGCACTGGAAGCTTTTGATTCACCTAATACTCCAACAATTGATTCATTGGTTGAATTACTCAATTCAAAGTTTGGTGGAGGCTTTACTGGCGCAGATACATTGAAAAATGTGATGCTCATGGCTGACAACAAAGCGATTTCAGTTCTAGTTCCGGGTGATCGAGAAGTTGATCTCAAGCGCTTCCAAGAAAATCTTGGTGGAATTCATGAGCTGCGTGTTTTTGAAGATGCAGATTTTGCAAAGTTCCCTGGACTTGTAAAGGGTTACATCGGACCGCAGGATGCAAAGAAATCAGGAATCACTGTGTATGCAGATCCTCGAATCGCTCCTGGAACATCATGGGTAACGGGTGCAAATGAGAAGGATCGTCATGCGCGCAATGTTGTAAATGGTCGCGATTTCACACCTGATGCATATGTTGAAGCAGCGGAAGTTCGCGCGGGGGATGCCTGCCCAGAATGTGCAACCCCTGTTGTTATTGACCGTGCGATTGAAATTGGACATATCTTCCAGTTGGGTCGTAAGTATGCAGAAGCCTTAAATCTGACGGTTTTGGATCACAACGGAAAATCTCAAATTGTCACGATGGGATCCTACGGAATTGGTGTTACGCGTGCGGTTGCAGCGATTGCTGAACAAACACATGATGAAATTGGCCTGAACTGGCCTGCAGAACTTGCTCCTGCCAAGGTACACATTGTTGCTGCAGGAAAAGATGATCTTCTCTTTGAGACAGCGTTGGATCTTGGTACGCAGCTCGAAGCTCAAGGCATCTCAGTGATGTTGGATGATCGACGTGATGCAAGCCCAGGTGTTAAATTCAAAGATGCCGAGCTCATTGGAAACCCAATCATTGTTGTTGTTGGAAAAGCACTTGCTGAAGGCAATGTTGAAGTTCGAGTTCGAAAGAGTGGCGATAAGAAAGAAGTTGCACTTAACTCTGCCGTTTCTGCGATCGCTGAACTTCTGAAGTAATTGTGTTTCACGACCTCACCTTAGCTACAGGTCTATTTCTTCTCGCTGCATCATTCTTTGCAGGTTTTGTAGATTCAATCGCTGGCGGTGGGGGATTAATTCAGTTACCGGCGCTGTTGATTGGTTTACCTAAATCTGGAACCGCTGAAGTTCTAGGAACCAATAAGTTATCAGCGGTCTTTGGAACAACGACCGCTGCGGCTCTGTATAGAAAGCAGATTAAGCCAGATCCCAAAGTGTTATTGGGAATGGGCATTCCGGCATTTTTTGGATCGGCAGGTGGAGCCGTACTGGCTTCCAAAATACCAACAAGCAGTATGCGACCTATGGTTTTGGTTTTGTTAATCGTTGTAGCAATTTATACCTGGTTCAAACCAGACCTTGGAAAGTTTGAGAACCTTCGCCACCTCCCAAAACGCCGAGTTCAAATCGCTGCCTTGGCTGGAGCGGTTATTGGTTTTTACGATGGCATCTTTGGCCCGGGCACTGGGTCTTTCTTGATGCTGATTTTGGTTGCCTCACTTGGTTATGCATTCATAACAGCTAGTGCCATTGCCAAGGTTGTTAATGTCGCTACCAATGTTGGCGCAATCATGATTTTCGGAATCAATGGAGCGGTTATTTGGCAGATCGGAATCATTATGGGAGTTGCCAATATTTCTGGCGCAATTATTGGCTCCCGTTTAGCTATCAAAGGCGGCTCAACCTTGGTGCGTAAGGTTTTCCTATTCGTCACCCTAGCCCTGATTGTTAAGGTCGGAATTGCAACCTTCTAATTGTTCGCGTTACACTTACATCACAACTTAATAGAAAGAAGAGATTCATGGCCCTTAAAGATTCAATTGCCGATCTAATCCGACCTGCTGTAGAAGATGCAGGATTCTTTCTAGAAGATGTTTTCACAAGTAATCCAGGTAATCACCGCATTGTCACCTGCATGGTAGACGGTTTAAAGCCCCTTAGCTTGGATGAAGTTACGGTTGTCAGCCGTGAGATCTCTGCAATTTTGGATGATTCACCTTTGTTAACTGAGGCTTTTACTCTTGAAGTAACTTCACCAGGAATTGAACGCCCTTTGACCTTGCCTCGTCACTGGACCAAGAACTTAACGAGAATCGTAAAAGTAACCTTGAAGGATGAGACCGAAGTTTCCGGTCGACTAACAGAGTTTGATGAAGTTCGAGCGATCCTTATCGAGAACATCAAAGGTCGAATGAAGACCCATGAAGTTGCATTTGCTGATATCAAGAAAGCCCATGTAGAGATTGAATTTAACCGTAAGGATGAGATCTAATGCATGTAGAGATGAGCGCACTTGCCGCGCTAACCACTGAAAAAGATATTTCGCTTGAAGATCTGATTTATGCAATTGAAATTGCGGTCCTTGGTGCTTATAACCAGACGGAAACTGCGAAGCGACATGCTCGCGCTCACTTAGATCGCGAGACAGGCGAGATTCAGATTCTTATCCCAACCTTTGGCGAAGACGGAACGCGAGTTAGCGAAGAACTTGATTCTCCTGATGGATTTTCACGTGTAGCTACATCAACTGCGCGCCAGATCATCAAAATGAAAATGCGCGAAACTAATGATGCTGAAATTGTTGGCGAGTTCACCGCATCAGTTGGCGATGTAATTTCTGGAGTAGTCCAGCAAGGTCGCGATCCAAAGATGATTAACGTCAACTTGGGTCGAATCGAAGGTCGTATTCCGCCTCAGGAGCAGGTGCCTGGTGAGGTTTATAACCACGGAGATCGCATTAAGTGTTTTGTTGTTGAAGTTAAGCAGGGGTTAAAGGGTCCCGAGATCATGTTGTCTCGCTCTCACCCTGCACTTGTTAAGCAATTATTTGCTTTTGAAGTTCCTGAAATCAATGATCGCATTGTAGAAATCATGGCGGTTGCTCGCGAAGCAGGTCATCGCACCAAACTTGCGGTGAAGACACATCGCGCAGGAGTCAGTCCCAAGGGTTCATTGATTGGTCCAATGGGATCACGTGCGCGTGCAGTAATGGATGAGCTACATGGTGAAAAGATTGACATCGTTGATTGGTCTGAAGATCCTGCAGAGTTTGTTGCTGCCGCGCTTGCTCCTGCAAAGGTCAGCAAGGTTGAGATCACCGATCTTGCATCCCGTAGCGCAAAGGTCACAGTTCCTGATTACCAGCTTTCATTGGCGATTGGTAAGGATGGGCAGAACGCTCGTCTAGCCGCACGTCTAACTGGATGGCGTATTGATATTCATCCAGATACCGTTGAAAGCGCGCCTGCAGACTCGTCATTATGAGAAGTGAGCAAGGCTCAGATACCATTAAGCCGTTGGATCTAACCCTTCCTGTTCGTAGCTGTATCAGCTGCCGCAAGAGGGCAAATCCTTCAGCATTAATTCGAGTGGTCTTGGTAGATGGAAAAATAATTCCAGACATCAAGGGTGGCGCAGCAGGTCGAGGCGCTTGGCTCCACAAGGGATGTGCAGAAGTTGCGATAGCTCGGAACGCTTTTCGTTTTGCCTTCAAGCAGGACCAAGCGGTCGATCTATCAGAACTTCTGAAGTTTCTAGAAGGTCAATCGAATTAGTTAAGGCAGTACCTAATATCAAACGAATGGATATGAAAGTTATGAAACTCAAATGAGCTCGTTAGAACTATGAGGTCGTTCAACTAAGGCTTGCATTTGAGAAATGCGGGCCAAGACAGGAGAAATGTGTCAAAGGTCCGCGTACATG
>JBJONC010000012.1:0-15538 GCA_046052005.1 Actinomycetota bacterium | reverse complement strand
TCAGCCTCCGTGCTAAATGATGTGGAATCTCGTGTTAACACCCTTCTGCTGGACAACTTAGAGGTGACCGCAGAAAGCATGTCTCAGGCAAAGGCTAAAGAGCTTGGCGCAATGGCATTGTTCGGTGAAAAGTATGGCGATGTTGTTCGAGTTGTCAGCGTAGGTGATTGGGCACGTGAATTGTGTGGTGGCACCCACGTATCTCGTTCCGGTCAATTAGGTGTTGTAAAACTACTTGGAGAATCTTCAATCGGAGCCGGCGTTCGTCGTGTAGAGGCATTGGTTGGCGTCGATGCTTACAGGTTCCTCGCTCGCGAACATATTCTGCTAAATTCTTTAACCGATTTGATTAAGGGTGCACGAACAGAAGAGCTTCCAGAGCGCATCTCCGATATGTTGAATAAGATGAAGGAGATCGAAAAGGAGCTAGCTGCTGTCAGATCTGCTCAGGCTCTATCTCAAGCAGGAGATCTCGCTAAATCAGCAAAGGATATAAACGGTTACACCTTTATCGCTTCTGTGATGTCAGATGGCGTTTCAGGTGATGACCTTCGCAAAATTGCAATTGATCTACGAGCTCAACACAGCAACTCTGTTGTTGTGTTGCTGAGCAACAATGACGGTAAGCCAGTCTTAGTGGTAGCAGTCAGCGATGAAGCTAGAGCCAAGGGAGTTAAGGCAGGAGCTTTAGTGAAGATTGGTTCTACTGTTCTAGGCGGTGGCGGTGGCGGTAAGGATGATTTCGCTCAAGGCGGAGGTACCAACCCAGGAGCATCGTTAGATGCAATCGCTGTTATTTCACAATCGCTGCTTGGATAAATGATGCAACGTGGGCGTCGTATCGCTTTTGATTACGGAGATGTCCGAATAGGTGTGGCTGTGAGTGATCCAGATTCGATTCTTTCATCTCCTTTAACAACTTTACGAAGCGACAGTAAGAGTTTGTCTAAAGAGATCCTTGCGATATTCGAGGAGATTGAACCGGTACAGATTTTTGTTGGTAAGCCTGCCTTATTGAGTGGTAATTCGGGTTCGGCTTCAGAGAAAGCTGAAGATTTCGCACAGAGTTTGACCGCTCTCACCGATGTTGAGATTGTTATGGTGGATGAACGTATGTCCACTGTTAGTGCTGCACGTAATTTAAGAGAAGCAGGCAAGAACGCAAGGGATTCAAAGAGCTCCATTGACATGGCTGCCGCGGTAGCAATTCTTGATTTCGGTATCGAGATACAAAAGAGGAAGCCATGAAGGAGCTCAAGCGCTTAGTTGCCGCAGGGTTAATTGCTTTCCTTTTTACGCTCTCCCTTTTCCTACTTCGTTCAGGATCTTCATCAGCCCCGGATTTTCAAATGCAGAGTTCGGTAGTAGGACTGGAAGAAGTAATCATTGATGTTCCTGCTGGAGCTTCGGGCTCGAATATCGCTGCGATCTTGTTTGAAGCGGGGATTATTAAATCATCAGAAGCATTTTTCAGAGTTGCAGTTGCTGATTCGAGGTCTCAGAAAGTTGCACCTGGTCAGCATCGATTAACAGTTGGAATTTCTGCGCAACAAGCCTTAGAACAGCTGCTAGATCCAAATCGCATTCCTAATTTGATCAAAGTCAATGAGGGAGCCTGGAAGAGCGAGATCATTGATGCTCTCATTGGTTACGGCTTCACCCAACAAGATGTGAAGGCGGCAATAACTAAATTGCAGTTGCCCGAGGGTTTCTCGGACAGCGAGGGTTTGCTATTCCCTGCTCAATACTCATTTGCCGAAGGTACATCTGCTCAGTCGGCGCTTCAAACAATGGTCGATAGATTCACAAGCGATCAGATCGCGGGAACAATTCTTAAAGGCACATCTAAATACTCTGGCCAAAAGTTGTTAACGATCGCATCAATTATTCAAGCCGAAGGTGATACAAAGGACTTCGACAAGGTTTCTCGGGTTATTTATAACCGTTTAGCTATCGACATGCCGTTGCAAATGGATTCGACTGTTCACTTTGTGAAAAAGGTTCGTGGACAGATTTTTCTCAGTCGAAATTCAACCTTGTTGAATTCTACGTACAACACATACCGTCGATACGGACTGCCTCCAGGACCTATAGGCAGTCCAGGTACCGCTGCGATGAGAGCAGCGCTCAATCCAGCTCAAGGGGATTGGCTCTATTTCATTACAGTCGCACCGGGGGATACGCGCTTCACGGCGAGCATTTCCGAGTTCAATTCTTGGAAACAGCTCTATACAAAGAATCGAAAGGCAGGTGCCTTCAATTGATTAATGCAGCAGTGCTCGGATCACCCATAAATCATTCACTAAGCCCAGTCTTGCATAAGGTGTCCTACGAACTTCTGGGAATAAAGGGCAATTACGAGGCGGTAGAAGTTCGAGCCGGAGATTTGTCCGCTTTCCTTCAAAAGACAGATAAGAATTGCCTCTCTTTAACGATGCCGCTTAAAGAGGAAGCGATCTCATTTGCGAGTGTTAGTTCAAAGCTTGCTCAACGCATTTCCAGCGGTAACACATTAACTTTGGTTAATGGCAATTGGCATTTGACCAGTACAGATGTTGCAGGTTTTGAATTCTCGCTCAAGGCACACCAATTTGATTCGCTTGATTCCGCGTTGGTTCTCGGCGCGGGAGCAACTGCACGAGCTGCCGTCTCGTACCTTTCGACTATTTGTAAGAAGATTCAGGTTGTTAGCAGAAACTCAGATCGGGAAGTAAACATGAATAAGGCATCCGATATTCAGGTCGAGTATCTGCCATGGGAGCCAACTGATCAAATCAATCATGCTGATTTAGTGGTTAATACCGCTCCTGGAGATGCATCAAATATTTTTCTCTCTTCGATCCAATCTCCTCATGGAGCATTGTTTGAAGTTTTGTACGATCCTTGGCCGACCTCCCTTTCGCAAACTTGGGCATCGGCAGGACGGGATGTGATCGATGGTCTAGAGCTGTTAATACACCAAGCGATCTCTCAGGTTGAACTGTTCTCTGGGCAGGCAGTAAATCGTTCCGAGTTTTACACCCATTTACGGAAAGCTGCTTTAACTCAACTCGGTTAATCCACACCATTGATTGTGGTTTACCCCATCGCATTAATCTTTGCCTGTGCTTTTACCCTTTGTTATTCTCTTAGCTCCGATAGTGATGTCAGATATTCACTGTAGAAGAATTCCTAACATCTATCTTTTGCTTCTTTCCTATTGCCTCATCCTGACCATTTTCATCCGTGGTCTTGGAGAGATAACTCCCTTAATCCTTTTCATCGTGGCGATTTTCGGGATGAGTGTTCTTGGGATGGGGATGGGGGATTTCAAGCTTCTTTCTTTGATCGGTGTATTTCTCAATTCTCAAGGCCAGCCTTCACTCACCTATTTTTCAGCCCTGGTTCTCACTTTCTCAATGGCACATGTTTTTTGGATTTCCATCAGAAGTAGATCAGTACCCAACTCAATTCCTATGGCGCCTAGCATTTTCCTGGCTCTGAGCCTTTATTTGGCGTCGCGATAGCAACTGCATCTGTCACAATAGGGTCATGCGTTGGTTAACAGCAGGTGAGTCTCACGGTCAAGCACTGAGTGCGATTGTGGAAGGAATTCCCGCATCGGTATCTGTAACAACCGCTGACATTGATTACCACCTAGAGCGTCGTCGTCTGGGTGTAGGTCGTGGAGCACGACAGAATTTTGAAGCTGACAAGGTCACCATCTTGGGTGGTGTTCGCTTAGGTTTGACTCAGGGTGGTCCAATTGCAATTCAAGTTGGAAACTCTGAATGGCCTAAGTGGGAAAAGGTCATGTCGGCAGATCCTGTTCCCGAAGAAGAGATCCGTGATTTGGCGCGAAATGCTCCGCTAACACGTCCGCGTCCTGGCCATGCAGATTTAGTAGGAATGCAGAAGTATGACGTGGATGATGCACGTGCGATTTTGGAACGAGCAAGTGCTCGTGAAACCGCTGCACGCGTTGCATTAGGAGCGGTCGCACGTAACTTTTTAGAACAAAGTGTTGGAATCACCATCTTGAGTCACGTTCTATCTATCGGATCAGTCCGTGTTCCCGACGAAACTAAGTTGCCTCTTGCTGTAGACATGAAGAAGATCGATAGCGATCCGGTCCGTTGCGCAGATTCGGCTACGAGCCAACTCATGATCACTGAAATCGAGAATGCACACCGCGATGGAGACACCTTAGGTGGGGTAGTTGAAGTATTGGCTTTCAATATGCCACCAGGATTAGGTTCACATGTGCATTGGGATCGTCGCTTGGATTCCAAACTGGCAGGCGCAGTTATGGGAATTCAGGCAATTAAGGGCGTTGAAATCGGTGATGGTTTTCAAACTGCAACGCGAAGAGGTTCGGTAGCCCATGATGAGATTGAAAAGGATTCTTCAGGAAAGATAGTTCGTCGCACAGACCGCGCTGGTGGTACTGAAGGCGGTATGTCGAATGGGGAGATTTTGCGTGTTCGTGCGGCGATGAAACCAATCTCCACCGTCCCTAAGGCGCTCGACACTATTGATGTTTCAACTGGCGAAGCCGCTAAAGCTATTAACCAACGTTCTGATGTCTGCGCTGTACCTGCGGCAGGCGTTGTAGCAGAAGCCATGGTCGCTTTGGTTCTTGCTGAAGCGGTTCTCGAAAAGTTCGGCGGAGATTCAGTGACTGAAACCCGTCGAAATTACGAATCCTATATTTCACACCTCAATTTCAAGTAAGCACAGTTCATGAAACGAATTGTTCTAATGGGTCCACCAGGTGCAGGAAAAAGCACCGTTGGAAAAGCCTTAGCGGATCATCTTTCCTTAGAATTGTTGGATACCGATGCATTGATTGAGCAATCTACAGGTAAATCAATCACCGATATCTTTGTAGTCGAGGGTGAACCTGTTTTCAGGGCGATTGAATTAGAAACTCTGGCTTCGGTTTTAAATAGCGAAGGTGCCATAGTGAGCTTGGGCGGCGGCGCTCCAATCTCTGATGAGGCACAAGCTCTCATATCTAAATCCGATTCCCATGTTATTTTCTTGGATGTTTCATTATCGACCGCTGCACCGCGGGTCGGTTTCAACCGCGACAGACCACTTCTTCTTGGAAACCCGCGGGCCCAGTGGCAAGCGTTAAGTGATCAAAGACGACCTATTTATGAACTTCTAGCTGATCAAGTCATAAAAGTAGATGAAATGGAAATTAGTGCCATCGTGTCAGCGATCGTTAAGGAAGTGTCATGAAGACCATTGTCGTCAAAGCCGAGCATGAGTACACAGTTGTTATTGGTAAACCGTGGGGCGAAGCACTTGTGCCTTTGCTGGGCAATCGCGCCAGAGTCGCGGTAATTGTGTCATCTAAGTTTGCACCAAACTTAGATGCAATCAAATCTTTAGATGCCGAGGTTCATGTCTTTCAAGTTCCTGATGGGGAAGAAGGCAAGAGTTCTGCGACATTGATCAATCTGTGGAACTGGCTTGGAGCCGCTGGTTTTACACGATCAGATTTGATAGTTGGTATTGGCGGAGGAGCGGTTACCGATCTAGCGGGGTTTGCAGCAGCAAGTTGGTTGCGCGGAATAGATTGGATTGCTGTTCCAACATCTCTGGCGGGGATGGTTGATGCATCGGTCGGTGGAAAGACGGGTATCAACTCTGATTATGGAAAGAACTTGATTGGAGCATTTCACTCACCACGCTCAGTGATCATCGATCCTGCTTTCTTGAAGAGTTTATCGGCGCGTGATTTCTCGGCCGGAATGGCAGAGGTTATTAAGTGTGGATTTATAGCCGACCCACAGATTCTTGAAATCGCATCAACTCTGAATGCGCAAGACCCTTTAGCTGATAATGATGCCCTGTTGGAAATTATTAGTCGCTCAGTTGCCGTAAAAGCTCAAGTTGTTTCGGTGGATTTCAAGGAAAATTTTGCTCGTGAAGCTCTGAATTATGGCCACACCCTGGGTCATGCAATTGAGATACATTCCAAGTACCAGTTGCGTCATGGTGAAGCGGTTGCAATCGGAATGGTCTACATCGCAGAATTGTCATTGAGCAGAGGGTTGATAGATTCGTCTGTCCTTGATTTACATCGTCAACTGTTGACCAAGTTCAATCTTCCAATTACATATGCACGCGATGCGTGGCAGAAGTTGGCCCCCTTGTTAGCGCTGGACAAGAAAGCTCGTGGAACAACAATTAGATTTGTATCTCTCAACGGGCTAGGTTCGACAGTTCGCCTCGAAGATCTCTCCTCCGCCGAACTCGACGCGGCCTATGAGAGAATGAGTTCATGAAGATCCTCGTAATTAACGGACCCAATCTTTCGCGATTGGACATACGTGACTCATCCATTTATGGAGATCTCAACTACGCTGAGTTAAAAAGTATGATTGAAATAGCTGCGTCAAAACATAATTTTGAAGCCGACGTTCGTCAAAGCGATGATGAAGCAACGATTATCAGTTGGTTGCACGAAGCAGCTGACGCCCAAACTCCCGTGATCATTAATCCTGCTGCATTCACGCATTACTCGTATGCGATCCGTGATGCCGCTGAATTGGTGAAATCTCCGCTGATTGAAGTTCACCTTTCCAATCCTTTGAGCCGTGAAGAGTTCCGTCACACCTCAGTTATTTCAGGGGTTGCTAACGGAACTATTGGGGGATTCGGTCCAAATTCCTATGTTTTGGCCATCATTGCCCTTACAAATCTTGTTTCTAGGTAACAAACCACACCCTTTCAACGGGTATCCTTAGACCTTCGTAAAAGTGTTAACAATCGACAAAGAGCGGGTGGATTAGCTGTGGCAACAACAAATGATTTGAAAAATGGCATGACTTTAGATATCGAAGGTCAGTTGTGGACTGTTGTTGAGTTCCAACATGTAAAGCCAGGCAAGGGTCCCGCATTTGTTCGTACAAAGCTTAAGTCTGTCCTAAGCGGCAAAGTTGTCGATAGAACTTATAACGCTGGCGTAAAGGTAGATGTCGCGATTCTAGAAAAGCGCGAAATGCAGTATCTATACAAAGAAGGCGATGACTTTGTGTTCATGGACACAAAGACATACGATCAAATGACTATCAGTGCAGCCACTGTTGGCGATGCAGCAAATTACATGCTCGAAAACACTGAAGCGATCGTCGCTGTGAACGAAGGAAATCCTTTGTACATCGAGCTAGCAGCATCAGTGCCACTGAAAATCACTTACACAGAGCCAGGTATCCAGGGTGATCGCTCGTCAGGTGGAACCAAGCCAGCAACCGTTGAAACCGGTATCGAAATTCAGGTTCCGCTATTCATCAAGCAGGATGAGGTTGTGCTTGTAGATACACGTGATGGGTCATACCAGGGTCGCGCTAACTAGTGTCAGCTCGTAGCAAAGCGCGCAAACAAGCGCTTGATCTTTTGTATGAAACAGATATTCGCGGCACCAATCTGGTTGAGACACTTATCTCACGTGATGTACCCGCTGAAGGTCCTGACGCACGTCCAATTCGTGATTACACAAAAGAGTTAGTCAATGGGGTATCTGACAATCGACGCAAAATCGATGAACTCATTACTACCTACGCCCAGGGCTGGGATATGGATCGTCTCCCAGCGGTTGATCGCAATATCCTACGTCTAGGTATTTATGAGATTTTATGGGCCAAGGATGTCCCAACAAGTGTTGCAATTGATGAGTCCTTAGTTCTTGCAAAGGAACTCTCTAGCGATGACTCTTCAAAGTACATTCATGGTGTTTTGGGCCGTATAGCCAGCATCAAAGAAACTATTTCGCTGTAGGAAGTGTGTACCGCTTTAGGATTTCATTCAGTTCTACAGCAGTCAGTGAAGCGAATATTTGAAGAGCGGCAATGTCGCTCTCACGCAATGAGATCACTTCGCCATTCCAATCCCGCCTGATACCGGCAATTGTTGTGACAATTGTTTTGATTTTTTCAGCCGAAGGATCGGTTTGCGCAATTAGTTTGCGGAAATCAATTACTACCTTTCTGTTGCCAATTAGTTTTTGCGGCGAATCGAAGAGTTCAGAGACTGGAATCTGGTAAATCTGTGCGATCTCCAGAATCTTGTTTGCACTGATAGTTCTGTCGCCACGTTCATATGAACCCAGCGCAATAGCTGAAATACGCCCTTGACTCCTTGCGGCTACCTGGTTAAGAGTTAACCCTTGACCCTCTCGGATCTGCCTTAACCTTTTTTGTAGTGATTCGAGCTCTGTTGTGATGTCCATGCGGGCAGGGTAATCACCTCCGACACCTCGACTTCTTGGATATCCACAGGCAAGTGAGAGGGATGCTAGTATCGCGCCTGCATCCTTTAACAACCCATCCAGAGAGGTGGGAAAGGAGATTTACATGAGCGTAGCCCTGTCTGCACCCGACATTAAACGTGCCTTAACACGCATTTCCCATGAAATCCTTGAAAAGAATCAAGGAAGTTCCACCATTGTTCTTCTTGGAATTCCAACACGCGGTGCCCATTTAGCCCAGCGCATCGCTTCAATTATCTCCGAAATTGAAGGCGTTGAGGTTGCTTCTGGAACCTTGGACATAACCCTGTTTCGTGATGACCTTCGATTGCGCGCACCTCGAGCAATCATGCCAACCACAATCCCTGCAAGTGGCATAGAGGATAAAGATGTAATCCTGGTCGATGATGTTTTATTTTCGGGAAGAACAATTAGAGCTGCGCTAGATGCACTTGGAGAAATCGGGCGACCACGAACCGTCCAATTAGCCGCACTTGTAGATAGAGGACATAGAGAACTTCCTATTAAAGCTGACTTTGTTGGAAAGAATTTGCCAACCGCTAAGGCGCAAACGGTGCGAGTTCTCTTGGGCGAAATCGATGGGCGAGATGAAGTAAGCATCGAGGGGGAGTCCAACTAATGCGCCACTTACTATCTATTGCAGATCTGTCAAAGCTCGAGGCAATTTCGATTTTAGATACCGCTCATGAATTAGCACGTGTAAGTGATGGAGCTGTAAAAAAGCTTCCTACACTCCGTGGACGCACAATCGTGAATCTCTTTGCTGAAGATTCAACTAGAACACGCATCTCTTTTGAGGCGGCAGCCAAAAGACTTTCTGCAGATGTAATCAATTTCTCTGCAAAGGGTTCCAGTGTCAGTAAAGGTGAGTCGCTCAAGGACACAGCGATGACTTTGCAAGCCATGGGTGCTGACGCGGTCGTTATACGACATTCAGCTTCTGGGGCAGCGCAACGACTTGCTGATTCTCAGTGGATGTCAGGAAGTGTTGTCAATGCTGGAGATGGAACACATGAACATCCAAGCCAAGCTCTGTTAGATGCTTTCACTATTCGCAAACATCTAGGTTTAGGTAAGAACGATTTAGAGGGATTGACCGTTGCAATCGTTGGAGATGTATTACATTCTCGAGTAGCCAGATCAAATGTCTTGCTTCTTTCCAAGCTAGGGGCAAAAGTAACACTGGTTGCGCCACCAACCCTTCTTCCAGTTGGAGTTGAAAGTTGGCCAGCAACAGTTTCTTATGATTTTGATTCAGTCATTCCTCATGTTGATGTGGTCATGATGTTGCGAGTCCAACAAGAGCGTATGACCGATCTGTACTTCCCTAATTCGCGTGAATACTCACGTTACTTCGGCCTCAACGCAGACCGAATGAATTCAATGAAGTTAGGTGCGATTGTTATGCATCCAGGACCCATGAATCGTGGTTTAGAAATTTCAGCTGAGGTTGCCGATAGTGCTCGTTCGGTGATCACCGAACAGGTAACTAATGGAGTTAGCGTAAGAATGGCGATTTTGTACCTCTTGTTAACAGGAAGTTCCTTAGAAGCGGGGAGTAATTAAGTGGACACAATTGATCTTGTAATCAAAGGTGGATCCCTGCCTGACGGCACTCAAGCTGACATCAGTATCAAAGACAAGCGTATTGTTGAAGTGTCGAAAGCGTTTAGCGGTGATGCCAAGAAAACAGTTGATGCAAAGGGATGTGTCATCTTGCCTGGTCTTGTCGATCTTCACACACATCTACGTGAGCCAGGACGTGAAGATGCAGAAACCGTTTTAAGCGGAAGCCGTGCTGGAGCCAAGGGCGGATTCACCGCATTGTCTGCGATGGCAAATACTTCTCCCGTTGCCGATACCGCAGGCGTTGTTGAGCAGGTTTATCGTTTAGGGCAAGAAGCTGGATACCTTGATGTTTTTCCTATCGGAGCAGTAACGCAGGGATTGCGTGGAGAAGCATTGTCAGAAATCGGCGCAATGGCTGATTCAGTTGCTCGAGTACGCGTGTTTAGCGATGATGGTCATTGTGTATCCGATCCATTGGTAATGCGTCGCGCCCTTGAATACATCAAAAAATTCAATGGCGTTGTAGCTCAGCATGCTCAGGATCCTCGCATGACCGTTGGTTCTCAGATGAACGAGGGAGAGATTTCAGCTCGTTTGGGATTGAAAGGTTGGCCAGCTGTTGCCGAAGAAGCGATTATCGCTCGTGATGTTTTATTGACTGATCACGTTAAATCAAGGTTGCATATCTGCCACTTAACAACTGCAGGTGGTGTCGAAATCATTCGTTGGGCCAAAGCACGCGGAATTAATGTAACCGCGGAGGTGACACCACATCATCTCTTGCTCACAGATGATTTAGCCTCATCGTACGACCCGGTCTACAAAGTTAATCCACCATTGCGAACTGAATCAGATGTGCATGCACTTCGAGAGGCGTTAGCAGATGGAACGATCGACATTGTGGCAACCGATCACGCTCCGCATCCTCTTGAATCAAAAGAGTGCGAGTGGCAGGAAGCGGCTTTCGGTATGTTGGGTCTAGAAACTGCACTTTCGATCGTTCAAAAAACAATGGTTGACTCTGGATTGATGAGTTGGAGCAAGGTGGCTGAGCGCATGTCCCATGCTCCCGCACGAATCGGCGGTTATGAGGAGCAGGGTCAAGGGATCTCACAGGGCAGTTTCGCCAACCTAGTTGTGATTAATCCGACCAAAAACTGGCGCGTAGATCGCGATTTAGTTCTATCTAACTCATCAAATACTCCATACCATGGCCATGATTTACCAGGGTTTGTGGAGCACACCTTCTTCAAAGGTAAGCACACTCTCATCAACGGTTCGATTGCTGGCAAGGAGGCTATGTAATGGCAAGTGCATTTCTAGTCCTCGATGATGGGCGAATCTTTGAAGGAAGTTCATGGGCGGCCCAGGGTAAGACATTTGGTGAAGCGGTTTTCCAAACTGGAATGACCGGATACCAAGAAACACTGACAGACCCTTCGTATCACAAGCAAGTTGTGGTGATGACCGCGCCACATATTGGCAACACGGGTGTGAATGATCTCGATAATGAATCTTCAAAGATTTGGGTCGCCGGTTTCGTTGTGCGTAACCCATCTTCGTTAACCTCTAATTGGCGAGCACAAAATGATCTCGAAGCTGAGTTAATCGAACAAGGCGTTGTTGGTATTCAAGGCGTGGATACCCGCGCCATCACACGACACCTTCGTGATCGCGGTGCTATGCGAGTAGGAATTTTCTCAGGCCTCGACCTAAGCAGGGAAGAAATGGTCGTAGAAGTTCGTAAGGCTGAGGCAATGTCCGGGGCTTACTTGGTAAAGGATGTTTCAACACCTACAACGTATGTCGTTCCAGCTATCGGAGAAAAGAAATTCACGATTGCTGCTCTTGATCTAGGAATCAAAGCTGCTACACCTCGATCACTTGCAGAGCGCGGTGTAGAGGTTCATGTGATGCCCTTTAATTCAACGGTTGAGGAAATCATGAACATTAAACCTGATGGTGTTTTCCTTTCAAATGGTCCAGGTGATCCATCAACAATGACAGATGTAATCGAAGTAGTTCGAGAATTATTACTGTTGGAGATTCCGATCTTCGGAATCTGCTTTGGACACCAAATTTTGGGACGTGCTTTAGGATTTGAAACCTACAAGCTTCAGTTTGGACATCGCGGCATCAACCAACCAGTGATGGATAAGGGAACGGGCAAGGTCGAAATCACCGCACACAATCATGGTTTTGCCGTGAAGGCTCCAACGGATTTAGAGTTTTCGACGGTGTATGGTCGAGGCGAAGTTACCCACACCTGTTTAAATGATGGTGTTGTAGAAGGATTAGCGTTATTGGATCGCCCAGCATTTTCAGTTCAGTATCACCCAGAGGCCGCTGCTGGTCCCCATGATGCCTCATACCTCTTCGATCGATTTGTGGAACTTATGTCCAAGAAGGTGGGTGCGTAATGCCTCTGGATACATCAATCAAGAGTGTTTTGGTTATTGGTAGCGGGCCTATTGTTATTGGCCAAGCATGTGAATTTGATTATTCAGGTACCCAAGCTTGCCGCGTGTTACGCGCTGAAGGAATCCGCGTAATTTTGGTCAACTCAAATCCCGCAACAATCATGACCGATCCCGAATTCGCTGATGCGACGTATGTTGAACCAATTACTCCTGAGATTATTGAGCGAATTATCGCCCATGAAAAGCCAGATGCCGTTCTTGCAACACTTGGTGGGCAGACCGCGCTCAATGCGGCGATCGGTTTATATCAACGCGGCACCTTGGCCAAGTACGGTGTTCGATTAATTGGTGCAGATGTGGATGCGATTAATCGCGGCGAAAACCGTGAACTTTTCAGAGCGATTGTTGAAAAGGTTGGCGGAGAGTCAGCAAAGTCACGAATTTGCCACACAATGGATGAGATCTTGTCTGCGGTTGTCGAACTCAACTATCCAGTTGTCGTCCGCCCTTCTTTCACTATGGGTGGCTTGGGCTCAGGAATCGCATTTGATGAAGCCGAACTTCGCCAAATCGCTGGTGCTGGCTTAAGACATAGTCCAACCTCAGAAGTCCTTCTAGAAGAGTCGATTCTTGGGTGGAAAGAGTACGAATTAGAAGTTATGCGCGATAACAAGGACAACGTTGTTATCGTTTGTTCAATTGAAAATCTCGACCCGATGGGCGTTCACACCGGAGATTCAATTACTGTCGCACCGGCAATGACTTTAACTGATGTTGAATATCAAAAGCTTCGAGATTTATCTATGGACATCATCCGTGAAGTGGGCGTAGATACCGGTGGTTGCAATATTCAGTTTGCAGTAAACCCAAATAATGGACGAATTATTGTCATTGAAATGAACCCTCGTGTATCTCGATCGAGCGCTCTTGCATCGAAGGCAACGGGGTTTCCTATCGCCAAAATTGCAACCAAGCTTGCCATTGGTTACACCTTGGATGAGATTCAAAATGACATCACCCAGGTCACGCCTGCATCTTTCGAACCAACCTTGGATTATGTGGTTGTCAAGCTTCCTCGCTTTGCTTTTGAAAAGTTTGCAGATGCAGATCCTCGTCTGACCACGACAATGAAGAGTGTGGGTGAAGCGATGGCCATAGGTCGATCGTTTTCCGAGGCCTTGATGAAGGCGTTACGTTCGCTCGAGAGAAAAGAGGCAATCTTTACTTGGCCTGTTGTCTCTGAAGCAGAGAAAGCCGCTCTTTTGCAATCGATGAAAATTCCAACCGAATATCGCTTGCAGCAAGTTCAAAGAGCTATGTGGGCTGGCGCAACTATCGACGATGTTTTTGCATCAACCAAGATAGATCCTTGGTATTTGCG
Source organism: Actinomycetota bacterium (assembly GCA_046052005.1). Lineage (GTDB taxonomy): Bacteria > Actinomycetota > Actinomycetes > Nanopelagicales > Nanopelagicaceae > Planktophila. The sequence continues at coordinate 1,908 of JBJONC010000012.1, read as the reverse complement.
TCAGATCGAAATCATTAATCACCAAGCAGCGATCATCGCTCAACCAGGTGAATTGACAACCGAATTACTGCGTACCGCTAAGGGGCAGGGATTTTCTGATAACCAGATTGCAACACTGCGCGGTGTTACTGAAGATGAGATTCGCAAAGCACGTCATCATTTAGGAATTCGTCCGGTTTACAAAACCGTTGATACCTGTGCCGCTGAGTTCGAAGCCTTCACTCCTTACCATTACTCAAGTTATGAGGAAGAGACCGAAGTTCGTCCTAGAACTACACCGGCAGTTATTATTTTGGGAAGTGGACCTAATCGAATCGGTCAAGGAATCGAGTTTGATTACTCCTGTGTTCATGCCTCCTTCACGCTTCGTGAAGCGGGCTACGAAACAATCATGATCAACTGCAACCCTGAAACCGTCTCGACTGACTATGACACCAGTAATCGTCTCTATTTTGAACCTTTAACCCTTGAAGATGTTCTAGAGGTTGTTCATGCAGAAACCCAGGCTGGCCCAGTTTTAGGAGTTATCACACAGCTAGGAGGACAAACTCCATTGGGCTTGGCAGCTGGTTTGAAGGCTAATGGAGTCACTATTCTTGGTACATCACCAGAGGCGATCAATCTTGCCGAAGAACGAGGAGCTTTTGGGAATATTCTCGCAGAGCAAAATTTGCGCGCTCCTGAATTTGGAATGGCTTCGTCTCAGTTAGAAGCAACAACAATTGCGCAATCGATTGGCTATCCAGTTCTCGTCAGACCATCCTTCGTACTAGGTGGACGCGGCATGGAGATCGTTTATGACGATGCAGCACTGGGTGGCTTCATTACTCGAGCGACAGATATAACTCCAGATCATCCTGTTCTAGTTGATCGATTCTTGGATAATGCAATCGAGATCGATGTCGATGCCTTATTTGATGGTGAAGAACTCTTCTTAGGCGGAGTCATGGAACATATCGAAGAAGCCGGAATTCACAGCGGTGACAGTGCATGTGTTCTTCCTTCGAGTACCGTAACAAGTGAGCAAAGAGCCGAGATTCGTGCAGCGACTGAAAAAATTGCTCGAGGTGTCGGTGTACGCGGACTGATCAATATTCAATTCGCGATCGCTGATAACACTTTGTATGTTCTAGAAGCCAATCCGCGTGCATCAAGAACGGTCCCATTTGTCAGCAAGGCCAGTGGTGTTCCACTGGCAAAAGCAGCGGCGCGTATTTCTGTGGGGACAACAATCCAAGAGTTGCGCGATGCGGGAATCCTTCCTGAAACTGGAGATGGTGTTGCACGAGGGGTATCGGTTAAAGAAGCGGTACTTCCTTGGAATCGATTCCGTCGCACAGATGGTCGAGGAGTGGATGCAGTGTTGGGACCAGAGATGCGTTCCACCGGTGAAGTAATGGGCATCTCTCCAACATTTGGTGAAAGTTACGCGAAAAGTCAGATCGCAGCCTTTGGACCGCTGCCTAAATCCGGGACTGTCTTTATCTCTCTTGCAGATAAAGACAAGGCCACAGGTATTGAGCCCGCTCTGGGTTTCTCGGAGCTCGGTTTTCATATCTTGGCTACCGATGGAACCGCTGATTTCCTTCGAACCAAGGGAATTGAATGTACAACGGTGCGCAAGCACTCAGAAGGTAAAGGCGCATTGGGTGAGAAAACAATCGTTGACATAATCAATGCGGGAGAAATTGATTTAGTGATTAATACACCTGTAGGACGCGGTACTCGTGCAGATGGTTGGGCGATTCGAACCGCTGCGGTTCAACGATCAATTCCATGTATTACGACAACGGCAGGTTTTAGCGCAGCGGTTGATGCAATTCGTTTCTTGCAAGCAAGTCCTCTGAGCATCAAATCCTTGCAGGAATGGCTGGCATAACGCATGCAAATCAATAAAGCAGCTAAGCA
>JBJONC010000011.1:0-20898 GCA_046052005.1 Actinomycetota bacterium | reverse complement strand
CTGCTCGTAAGAACTGGGCATACCGCCAGGATCAGCTGTCATCTACGCACCCAATCATCGCCGACATGGTTGATATGGAAGCGGTTAATGCAAACTTTGATGGAATCACTTACGCAAAGGGTGCATCCGTTTTGCACCAGCTTGTTGCACACGTTGGACGCCCACAATTTATTGCGGGTCTGCAAAAGTACTTTGCAAAGCATGCGTGGGGAAATACAACCCTTGAAGATCTTTTGGTTGAACTTGAGGCATCAAGTGGACGCAAGCTTGATAGCTGGGTAAATACCTGGCTTCAAACCGCTGGTGTAAACACACTTCGCCCATCCCTTGAAATCGATGGCGATGTTTACAAGAGCATCACAATTAAGCAAGAGGTTCCACTTGTTCCTGCTGATTCAAAGGAGCTACGTCCACACCGCCTTGCAGTTGGCTTGTATGACATCAGTGGAGATTCATTAAAGCTTCGTAAGACAGTAGAGCTTGATGTTGTTGGAGCTTCAACAGTTGTTGCAGATCTAGCAGGTGAAAAGGTTGCAGATCTATTACTCATCAACGATCGCGATCTTTCATACGCCAAGCTACGTTTCGATGATCGATCAATTGCAACGCTGAAGACCCACCTAGGTAAACTCGATGATGCTCTTGCTCGCGCACTGTGCTGGGCATCGATTTGGGATATGCACCGTGATGCAGAAATTTCATCAGCTGATTTCCTTGAAATCGCGCTCAATGGTCTAGCTGGAGAAACAGATGATGCGATCGTAAACATTGTCTTAACTCAATTGGGAACATCAGTTGAGGCATATGCCAAGGATTCAAACCGTGATGCATACCGTGAAAAGCTTGCTGCTGGATTGTGGGCACTGACTGAAAGCTCTGCGCCAGGTAGCGATCTTCAGCTATTGATCTCACGTGCCTTTGCAATCAATGCACAAACCGCAGATCAGACCGCAAAGATTCGCGAGCTTCTAAACGGAAGTGCACCAGGACTCAAGGTTGATGCAGATCTTCGTTGGTACTTCTTGATCGCTCTTACAGAGCGCGGCGCAACCACTAAGGCTGAACTTGATGCAGAACTAGCAAAGGACAACACGACATCTGGAAACCTTGCTTACGAGACTTGCTTGGCTGCAACGCCTAACAATGAGGCAAAGGCGTATGCCTTTAACAAGGTACTCAATGAGGACATTGTGACTTCAGTCCGTACCGCACTTGTTGCGGGATTCCAGCGCCCAATTCAGCGTAATCTGCTTGAGCCATTTGTGAACTTGTACTTCGACAACCTGATTAAGGCGTGGGAATCAAAGTCATATGAAGGTGCTGCCAAGTTTGTAACTGGTTTCTATCCAAACTGGATTGTGAAGCAATCAACGGTTGATGCAACAAATGCATGGCTCAACGGTGCTGGCAAAGATTCACCAGCAGTGCTTCGTAAACTAGTTAAAGAGTCACAGGATGGATTAATCCGTGCACTCAAAGTTCAAGCGCTAGATCGTTAATTAGTCGATTGATGTGATTGCTGATGTCTTAGCCTTACGAGGCTTTGACATCGCATAAGCAAGAACTGAAATCACTACAAACATCACTGTTGGAATAACGAAAAAAGTTACAACAGTTTCTAGAGCTGAGATTTCTGGAATCTCTACGATTGGGCCTTCATTGCGCATGGTGGAAGTGTAATTTACTTATGCGGTTGCTGCAGCCACACCAAATGGCTCTAGATACTGCAGCCACCTGTGATCTGTACGACCGGTTCCCAGAATTCTCCATGCCGCTCCGACTGGTTCCCGTGGAAGGGTGCGCAATCTCCAGCCCAGCTCTTTCAGATGTTTATCTGCCTTGATGTGATTGCACTTGTGACAGGCTGAAACAACGTTTTCCCAATTGTGTCCGCCACCTCGACTACGTGGAATCACATGGTCGATGGATGTTGCTGGGGCTGAACAGTAAACACAACGTCCACCATCACGGGCGAAGATTGCGCGACGTGACAGAGGAACTGAGTGACGATATGGAATACGAACAAATTTATTGAGGCGAACTACTGAAGGTAATGAGATCTCTCCACCGGCAAAACGTAAAACTTCGCCTGAATCTTCAACCATTGTCGCTCTGTGGTTGAGAACTAAAATGAGCGCGCGACGATCTGTGATGACACCCAATGGTTCATAAGTGGCATTGAGAACTAAAGTGCGCGACATAAATCGCTCCCGATCTGGCGCGTGGCTCGCGCCGATTGGTTTATCTTGCACCAAAACACCCGACCTCGTGGGTATTGAACAGCGGTATTTAGGTGACAATTTGGTTAAAGTATTGTGATTATGAGCGACTCTATGCGTGACTTTCTGGACTGGATGGCCGGCACTCCCCTGCGAGTTCTAACCATCCTGGTGGCAGCTTCCCTAATTCAATCCTTTGGTTCTCGAGCGATCGATCGAGCCATGAAGAAGCTTGCTTCGGTTGATCTGGTTCCTGGTCCGCGCAACATTGCCCGCCAAAAGGAACGCGCAAGCACAATCGGCGGAGTTCTCTCAGCAACACTTAAAAGCGCTACCTGGATCATTGCGATTGCAATGGCACTTGGTGAGTTTGGTTTTGATTTAGGACCATTGATTGCTTCTGCAGGAATTGTTGGTGTTGCACTCGGTCTAGGTGCACAAACTTTAGTTCGCGACATTTTGTCTGGAATCTTTATGTTGATTGAAGATCAATACGGAGTTGGAGATTCAATTTCAGTTCTAGATGTTGAAGGGACTGTTGAGAAAGTTGGACTACGCGTCACAACTGTTCGCGATGGTCAGGGAACTCTTTGGTACTTACGTAATGGTGAAATTCTTAAAGTTGGAAATCAATCTCAATCAGGTTGATTGACCAAAGAGTTCGCTGCCATTTCCAAATAGCTCCATAGTTCACCCTTTAACGCTGGATCAATTTCCACACCATCAACAGCCTTGTGCATCGCATTGAGCCAAGCATCGCGGGCAGCAACCGTTACCTCGAACTCGGCGTGACGCATTCGCAAACGTGGGTGTCCACGATTTTCTTGATAGGTGCTTGGACCACCCCAGTACTGCTCTAAGAACCATTGCAAACGCTGCGCAGCGCCCTTCATATCTGTTTCTGGATACATAGGGCGCAAGATTGGATCTGTCGCAACAACGGCATAAAACTGTGAGACTAAATCGGCAAAGAACTTTTCTCCGCCAATCTGTTCGTAAAAGGTGCTCATACGTTAAGGCTACTGCTGCCCTTGCTTGATGTCAGCGCATAGATTCTGAGAGACATAACACCTAGTGCCAGCACTGGTATCGCGGCTGCACAACAAAGCCAGCCATAACTAAGAGTTCCAATAACTACTCCGGCCAATGCACCTCCGCCAGCACCTGACAAGTTCATGACCAAGTCACTAGCACCCTGTGATGAGGCTTTGAAAGTTGGTTCTACGCTCTCAGACAAAAGTGCAGAGCCAGCGATCAAGGTGCAGGACCAACCTAGGCCTAATAAGAATAAGCCGATTCCTAATGTGTAAGCATCATCAGCACGTGCGAACCCTGCAACAATCGTTGAAAGAAGCAAGGTGGCAATTCCGATTTGGATTACTCGAACACGGCCAAGTCGATCGCTTAGCGATCCCACTAATGGCGAAAAGGCATACATTCCTAAAACGTGAATACTAATTACTAAACCAATAATCGTAAGTGTTACATCAACGTGCGCCATGTGAACAGGAGTCATCACCATTACTGAAACCATTGCAACATGACCGATTGCAATTGAAAGAATCGCAAAGAGCGCGGTTGGGTTACTGCGAATATGCGATAGAGCTTTCTTGGTTGAGCCTTTTTCTCTTGTGCTGACTGATTCCTTGTTGGCAACCAAATACGGATCTGGTCGCAGGAACATCGCAATCACAATTGTTGCTAAGGCCAGAGTTGTAGCCGAAATTAGGTAGGGACCAACTAGTCGCGGTAAGCCGAAGTTTTCCGCAAGATTTCCCGCAGGTTGCATCAAGTTAGGTCCAGTTACTGCACCAATTGTTGAACCCCAAACAACAAAGGACAACTGCTTGGCACGAGTCTGATCTGTTGAAAGATCTATCGCTGCAAAACGTGCTTGGTAACCCGCAGCAGAAGCCGCACCAACCATGAAGGTTCCAATGAGCATCAAGAAGATATTGCTGTGCGCACCGCCCAGGATTGCAAAGAGTGAACCGATTGCACCAGCTGTGTAACCAACCGAAAGAGCCAAGCGACGTCCCCCACGTGCAGTTAAACGTGCAAGCGGTAAGGCCAAAGCTGCTGCACCAAGCACCGCGCTGGTTTGCGCAAGCCCTGCAAGGGTTTCAGAATCAGTAATTGAAGATACAAGTAGCGAACCTGCAGCTACCGTTCCAGCTACTCCAACACCACTTAAAATCTGCGCGGTTGCAAGAGTTCTAACAACCTTGTGTTGGAGCGCTGAATTTGGCATTAAGGAACCAGTCGTAACCAAACAGCTGTATCTGTTGGAAGTGTGTGTCCTGTAACAGGACCACTTGCTACCAAAATCTGACTGTTGCTTGGAAGTTCAATTGGTGCACCAAAGTTGATATAGCACGCAAAATCTCCTGGACGTTCAAATGCAACAACATCCTTACCCGCTTCGATCCATTCCATTGGACCATCACCAAGACCTGGCTCTAACTTTCGTAACGCTAAAGCTTCGCGGTACATAGAAAGCGTTGAACCTTCAACTCCATCTTGGCTATCAACTGAGTACTGACCCCACCATGGAGATTGTGGCAACCACGCTTCTTCAGGCTTGAGTGAATCATTTGATGAAAAACCAAATGCACCCTTTGGATCTGATGACCAAGGAAGTGGAACACGACAACCGTCACGACCGCGATCTTGGTAACCGCTCATCTTCCAACGAGGGTCAGTCAAACGATCTTCAGGAAGGTCGCGTACCTCTGGAACAGCAAGCTCTTCACCTTGATACAAGTACGTTCCACCAGGAAGTGCAAGTGTCATCAAAGTTGCACTGCGCGCACGCAAAGTTCCGCGAGCGATGTTGAGCTTCTTTGGATCACCTTGACGTGACAGTGTTGTGTCACCGTGATTTGTAAGACCTAAATCCAAACGATCTACAGAGCGAACCACATCGTGGTTGTTAAATACCCATGAAGTAGGCGCGCCAACTTCGGCCAATGCATCGATTGAGTTATCAATCTTTGTCTTGATCTCTGTTGCATCCCACAAAGTTGTGAGCATTTCAAAGTTAAATGAGTTCTGAAGCTCATCTGGGCGTACATATCGCGCGATACGTGAAGCTGGGCTAACCCACGCTTCTGCAACCGCCATACGATCTCCTGGATAAGAATCAAAAATCTTGCGCCATGAACGATAGATATCGTGAACGCCTTCTTGATCCCAGAACGGCTTGTGTTCGGTTCCGAGCATTGTTGCTGCTGGATCTTTTCTAATATCTGGCAGACCTGCTTCTTTGATCATTCCGTGTGCAACATCGATACGGAAACCATCGACACCACGATCAAGCCAGAACTTCAAAACATCTTCTAAGTGATCCTTAACCTCTTGGTTTTCCCAATTGAGATCTGGTTGTTCAACTGCGAACAAGTGCAGGTACCACTGCCCTGGTGTGCCATCTGCTTCGATAACACGTTCCCATGCAGGACCGCCGAAAACTGCTTCCCAGTTATTTGGTGGAAGATCGCCGTTAGGACCTTTGCCATCGCGGAACATGTAGCGATCACGCTCTTTTGATCCTGGCTTTGCAGCAAGAGCTTCCTTGAACCACTTGTGTTCACTTGAAGTGTGGTTGGGAACAATGTCCACGATCAACTTAATTCCAAATTCATGTGCTTCTTTGATCAACTGCTCTGCCTGCGCCAAAGTTCCATAAGCAGGTTCGATATCCATGTAATCAGATACGTCATAACCATGATCATGTTGTGGAGATGGGTACCACGGTGAAATCCAAATTGCATCGATACCTAAAGAGTGCAGATATGGAAGACGGGAACGGATGCCTTCTACATCGCCGATGCCATCGCCATTTGAGTCAGCAAATGAACGTGGGTAGATCTGATAAGTAACAGCATCTCTCCACCATGGGCGCTCTTCGCGTGAGGCTAGTTGTGCCATCGTTACTTCTCCTCTTCAAGATATTTAGTAAGGAATTCGCGCTCGGAATCCTTGAGCGGGCGGGACTTCTTGGTCTCCATAGAAACCGTTACCTGCACAGTTTTGATGCGAGCTAGAACTTCATCGCCATTCTTCATTTCATAGGTAAGACCAAATGAAGAGTTTCCGATTTTGTTGACCCAAATTTCTACATCGATGAAAATATCGCCGGTGTAAATGGGAGCAATAAAATCAACTTCGGCTCGTGCAACGACCATTTCGATCATCTTGGACCAGGTATATCGCGCCTCTTGTGCGTACACAAGATAAGTCGCGTTGTTTACATGTCCAAAAGCATCGAGATCGCCCCAACGCACATACTGTTGTGTTTGGTAACGCATTAACGAGTCAGCTTTCGGTATGTCATGCGGTGTGGGCGTGATGCTTCAGAGCCCAGACGCTCAATCTTGTTTGCTTCATAGCTCTCGAAGTTTCCTTCAAACCAGAACCACTTTGCATCGCCTTCATACGCCAAGATGTGTGTTGCTACACGGTCAAGGAACCAACGATCGTGAGAGATCACAACAGCGCAACCAGGAAATTCAAGCAATGCGTTTTCTAGTGAACCCAATGTTTCAACATCAAGGTCGTTTGTTGGCTCATCGAGAAGCAATAGGTTTCCACCCTGCTTCAAAGTCAACGCAAGGTTCAAGCGGTTGCGCTCTCCACCAGATAGAACGCCAGCAGCCTTTTGCTGATCTGGGCCCTTGAAACCAAAGCAAGAAACATATGCGCGTGAAGGCATTTCAACTTGGCCGACCTTAATAAAGTCATTGCCATCTGAAACAACTTCCCACAAAGATTTCTTAGGATCAATGCCACCACGGCTCTGATCAACATATGAAATCTTTACAGTTTCACCGATCTTTACCGAACCAGAATCTGCAGGCTCCATGCCCATCAAAGTCTTAAATAGTGTTGTTTTACCTGCACCATTTGGACCAATGATTCCAACGATTCCGTTACGTGGAAGGGTGAATGAAAGATCATCAATAAGTACGCGATCTCCAAAGCCCTTAGTTAAGTTATTTACTTCAATAACAACATTACCTAGGCGTGGGCCAGGTGGAATCTGAATCTCTTCAAAGTCCAACTTACGCATCTTGTCTGCTTCTGCAGCCATCTCTTCGTAACGAGCAAGACGTGCCTTTGATTTAGCTTGACGGCCTTTTGCATTTTGGCGAACCCAATCGAGCTCTTCTGCTAAACGCTTTGCACGCTTTGCATCCTTCTGACCTTCAACCTTCAAACGAGCTGCCTTTGTTTCAAGGTAGGTCGAGTAATTTCCTTCATATGGATATGCGCGACCGCGGTCGAGTTCAAGAATCCATTGCGCAACGTTGTCCAAGAAATATCTATCGTGAGTAATCGCAACAACTGCACCGGTGTACTTATTGAGGTGCTGCTCAAGCCACAAGACAGATTCTGCATCCAAGTGGTTTGTAGGCTCATCAAGAAGCAAGAGATCTGGTGCTTGCAAAAGCAATTTACATAAAGCAACGCGACGCTTTTCTCCACCAGATAAAACTGAAACATCTGCATCAGGTGGTGGGCATCGCAATGCATCCATCGCTTGCTCTAACTGTGAATCTAATTCCCATGCATTTCGGTGATCTAGCTGCTCTTGCAACTCTCCCATTTCAGCAAGCAGCTTGTCGTAATCTGCATCAGGGTTTGCCATCTCTGCACTGATCTCATCAAAACGCGCAAGCATCGCTACAGTTTCAGCAACACCCTCTTTGACGTTGTCGATTACATTCTTGGTCTCATCTAGGTGCGGTTCCTGGAGCAAGATTCCGACTGTGTAGCCAGGAGTCAGGTACGCCTCACCATTTGATGGTTGCTGCAAGCCAGCCATGATCTGCAAAACGGTGGACTTACCCGCTCCGTTAGGTCCGACCACGCCGATCTTGGCGCCTGGATAAAACATGATTGTGACGTCATCAAGGATGACCTTGTCACCGTGCGCTTTACGCGCCTTCTTCATCGTATAAATGAACTCAGCCATGGAATGAAACCTTAGTGGTTCATGTCGGTAGACTTGGCATTCGACCCCTACAGGCGCCTGTAGCTCAGTCGGATAGAGCACCCGCCTTCTAAGCGGGTTGTCGCAGGTTCGATTCCTGCCAGGCGCGCATGGCTAATGAACAACCCAACCTGATCTGGATCGACTGCGAAATGACGGGGCTTTCTCTCGAGAAAGATGTCCTCGTCGAGATCGCGGTCCTTGTGACCGACTCAGATTTAAATGTGATTGGCGATGGCGTCGACGTTGTAATCAAGGCGAGCGCCGAACAGCTTGCCGGGATGAATGAGTTTGTAACTCAGATGCACACAACATCAGGGTTGATTACTGAAATTCCTAATGGCATCTCTGTTCAAGAGGCTGAGGCTCGAGTTATCGCGTATCTGGAAAGTGCTTCAACTCAACCTGGAAAATCTCCACTTGCTGGAAACTCTGTCAGCGTTGATCGTTCATTTATCGCACGCGACATGCCGTTGCTCAATGATTACCTTCATTACCGAACCGTTGATGTTTCATCGATTAAAGAGTTAGCGCGACGTTGGTTCCCTAAGGCCTATTTCGGTGCCCCTGCCAAAACCGGCAACCATCGCGCCTTGGGAGATATTCAAGATTCAATCGCCGAACTGGCGTATTACCGTCAAAGCGTCTTCATCTCCGCGCAAAACGAGGCACCAACCACCTCGTAACAACGGGTAGACTTAGAGACTCATGGTGGACGTAGCTCAGCTGGTAGAGCACCCGGTTGTGGTCCGGGATGTCGCGGGTTCGAGCCCCGTCGTTCACCCCAAGTTTTAAAATATGCACGACCCTTGCACCAATAAGTAGAGAGCCGGACTGAAATGATTTTCGACGTCGTTGTTGAAATCCCAGCGGGATCACGAAATAAGTACGAGATCGACCACATCACCGGTGAGGTGCGCTTAGATCGCATGCTCTTTACTTCAACTCGCTACCCATATGACTATGGCTTTGTTAAGAACACATTGTCACAAGATGGCGATCCACTTGATGCTCTGATTATGTTGGATGAGCCAACTTTCCCTGGTTGCGTTGTTTCCTGCCGTGTTATCGGAATGCTCAACATGACCGATGAGGCTGGCGGAGATGACAAATTGCTATGTGTAGCAGCTGGTGATGTTCGCAAGTCTTACTTGCAGGATTTGAACGATGTACCTGCTTACGAACTATCTGAAATTAAGCACTTCTTTGAAGTGTACAAAACACTAGAGCCAGGAAAATCTGTTCAAGGTGGCGAGTGGGTTGGACATGATGAAGCAGAGTTAGAAATTAATGCTTCATACGAGCGCTTTAAAGCTGGACATTAATTTCCAGGTAAAGCTTTTTCAGGACAGCTTTTCAGAATTCGAATCATCGCCTCTTTTTCAGGGGCGGTAAACCACAACTTGTACTTTAACTTCACAGCAATCTGTCGTGAAACATAATCACATCGAAAACTTTTCAAGGGCGGCAACCATGTTGCTGCATCACCATCTCCTTTTTGAGAATTCAATCTACCCTTAACCGCCAAGAGATTTAAGGGATCATTAGCAAAAGCGGTTCGCTCTTTAAGGGTTAATTTGAAAGCACCGGTTTGCCAGGCGTTAGATAGAGCCACAACATGATCGATCTGCACCTCCATGCTGCTGACATTCCCTCGAACAAAGTTGATCGTCTCCCCCGAAAATGGATCGATCAAGGTTCCCGAAAGAACCACACATTCACGGGTCTTTTCCTTAAAAACCTCGCCAGTTAAATCTCGCTTCAAAATATCGTTTCGGGTATCGCAACCATTGCGATCAACATCAGCCCACGTCTGCCCAAACTGAGCACGGGTATATCCGGTCTTAGCCGCTCGTCCCTTTGTTGTCTGCGTCTCGATGATCGACAATCCAGTGGCCACCGATGTGGCGTGAGATGGGGAAATTCCGGCCACAAGAAGGCTCAGGACTAGGGCGATCCTTATTTCGATGTGACTCACACGCCCAGTATGCGTGTGTCGGGGATGTGCGTCTAGCGGTGAGTTCCTGATAGGTTTCCCCCTGCATTCAAGCGTTTCCGGCGCCTGGATGCCTCGGGTGGTTAGCTCAGTTGGTAGAGCAGGTGACTCTTAATCACCGGGTCGGGGGTTCGAGTCCCTCACCACCCACTTACGAAAGTAAGCCCGAGAGCAATACTCAGCACAATCTAAGTTGATTCAACTCGCTAACTCATTAACGCCCTCTTAGGTTTAGAACCGTGCCGCTATGCCTAAATCCACGATGCCAGAAGCGCATTGCAGCAAGCCTTGAAAAATGTCCTTACTGCGGAAGCAATGAGATCGGACAGTTCAATTCATATAGCAAGCAAGAGGCATTAGAGGATGACATTAGTATCGAAAACTTTCACAAGGTCATCAAGAATTCACAGCCATATATCGAACGAACAATCCTCCCAAAAGGCGCGAAGGTTTCATTCAAATCAAAGCTAATCGTGCGATTTCAATACTTAACTCGCAAAGGCTTTAAGCGCAATCGGTAAATTAATTACCTTCGTAAGCCTTTTTCATAACCGCTAGATCAATCTTCTTCATACCAAGCATCGCTTGAGTTGCGCGTTGGGAACCTTCAGCATCGGGACCGCCTAAGTACATGCCCATTTCAGGTGCAATTACTTGCCACGAAACTCCGAACTTATCTTTGAGCCAACCACACTGACTCTCTTCTCCACCATCGGCGATTAGAATCTCCCAGTACTTATCGATCTCATTTTGATCTGCACATGGGATTTGAAAAGAGATTGCTTCTGAATGCGGAAACTGTGGGCCACCATTTAAGCCAATGAATGGGCGTCCAAACATTGTGAAGTTAACTACGATCTCTTCGCCTTGCTTGTTACCTGGCGTATCTGTTGGCGCTATCCAGTTATCTGCAACGGAGCTGTTAGGGAAGATGCTGGTATAGAAATTGGCAGCCTCGCGAGCCTGACCGTTGAACCAAAGACATGTCGTTAACTCCATTTGATTAATCCCCTAACCCTTCGTAATTGGCAAACTCCCATAGATCAATTGCATCTAGGTCAATAACTTTCAAACCATGGTTGGCAAAAATACCTGCGATCTGAGCTCTGTGCTCTGTCGCATGGTGAATAGATTGCGTCAAAATAGTTTCGCGATTGCGTCGAATCTCTTTGCCATCCCAACGGGTAAATTCAACAAAGCCGACTGGGTTCTTAGCAGACTCCCTTAATCGCTGATCGAAAGTAAGTGAAAGATCCCGAAGTGCGATTACTTCAGCTTTGTTTGTGGGGACTTCTGTTGGGATATTGCCTTTGCCATCCAATAGGTCCGCGTAGCGAGCTGCGGTTAAATGCTCCAGGATCTCTGCAACGGTCCAGGTGTCATTTGGGGCGGTGAGCTTTAGATTTTCTTCTGACTGTTCAGCGATTCGATCAAATACATAGGTGTTAGCCCAAGCCATGTGGCGGAATAAACGATCTGTGACTACATCCATGCCTGCAAGCATAACTCAATCCTGAGAATTGGCCTTGAATCTAATCGAGCGCACAAAACTAAGTTGCCGACTGCGGCCGGCGCACTTACCGTTCTTTCAACCTAATTTATTCATAAGGAGAGTTATGAAGCTACGAAGCTTGATCGGTATTACCGTTTCCTCTTTACTGATTGTTGCACTTCCGAATTCTGCTGTCGCAGATTCAGCAAAGCCAGGTCAGAGCATGACTCACATGAAGACCGCTGCTGGAGTTGCATCAACTCTTGAAGCAGCTGGTGTAATTCTCTACGTTCAGGGTGGCGCCACTTCTGCTGTTATCGGCGAGAACGTGAGCGCGCCAACTAGCCAGGTTGTATTCCATATTCCAGTAACTGCAAATAAGGCTGGGGTTCAACATGTTGGAAGTAACATCATTTTCTTTAACACAGCAAACAACCAGTACTTGACACTTAAGAATCCAGTTATCGATCTTGCTAAGGGAGTTGTGTCCGCAGTGGTTCCTCAAGCAGGAAATGCAAAGGTAGATATTCTGACAATCACCAATGCATCAACGGCTAAGCCAAAGATCACAAGTGACAAAAAGGCAAAGCAGCGAACAACTGCGTATACAGGCGCCACCTTGGTGCTTGCCCCAGGAGTAGCAGCAACAATCGCATCTGTTTTGGGTTTGCCGGCAGGTTCATTGCCAGATGGTTTGGCCTTTGGAACCGCTGACGTAACTCTCTATAGCAAGTTGAAGTAAGGATTGATTATGGAACCAATCACGCGTCGTTCCCTCTTTGCAGGCGTTTGCGCAGTTGTTGCATTAGGAGGGGCTCAAGTTCCGGCTGCTGCAAATGCAGCCGTTAAAAAGCTTCCTGGAGGCAAACTTTCCGTGAAGCTTTCGGCTTTGCCCGCACTATCTGCAGTTGGTGGGGCGATGCGGATTGGTTCCATTAAGGGCGTGCCTGTTGGTATAGCTCGAGTAGGAACAAATAAGTACACGGCATTTAATCTTCGTTGTCCGCATCAAGGAATCACAGTCACAAAAACAGATAGTGGATGGATGTGTCCGGCGCACAATTCTGAGTTTGAATCTGATGGTGACTTAGTTTTGGGCCCAGCCACCACTGCTTTAGCAAAGGTGCCGATCAAAGTGAGCCGTGGAGTTGCAACAATTGGTTAAGGGATATGGTTTGAATATGAAGAAACTCATTCTCTGGATTGTTGCCGTATTGGTTCTAACCGGATGTGCCTCTACCCCAAAGGCTAACTCTGAATTCAGCTCTGCAGACATTAGCTTTGCCGAAGAGATGATTCCTCATCATGAACAAGCAATCTTGATGTCAGATATTGCATTAACAAACTCCACTAGTGATGAAATCCTTGCGCTTGCAAGAGATATCAAAGCTGCGCAAGCACCCGAGATTGAAGAAATGGGAAGCTGGACAGGTGTTAATCCGTCCAACCACATGGGTCACATGATGGATGGAATGCTCAATGATGAACAAATTCAACAACTTCGAGATTCAGAGGGTGCGACTTTTGACCGACTCTTTCTTGAAGGAATGATTGCTCATCACGAGGGAGCAATCAAAATGGCGCAAAAAGTAATTGATTCGAAGAGCAAAAAGGTTGCAGATATAGCAGCAACGATCATTGATGCCCAAGAAAAAGAGATTGCATTTATGCGAGAGCTCATTAAGTTCTACTAGACTTAAGTCATGCTGGGTGGAATCAATAATGGACTCTTTCTGCAATCCTTTGGTGGGTTTGCAGGATTGGCGCTCCTTATTCTGGTTCTCAAGTGGGGTTTTTCATCTAATAAGCGAATGATCATCACGCCAATTAAAGCTGGCAAGAAAGATCAATATGGTTTGCTCAAGCCATTGCAAACACCTAGCAACTACATAGAAGCGCAGATGTCTTTGCAGAAGCTCGTCGATGCCAACATTAAAGCCACCCTTACACAAACCTTGGATGGACCACAGCTCATGGTTTTTGAAAAGGATCTAAAGATTGCGTTAGCAGTTTTAGCCGAGTAATTCATCAAGCAATGCTTCGACGCGAGCTTTAATCTCGTCACGGATCACACGTACTGATTCAATCCCCTGACCAGCAGGATCATCCAATACCCAATCTTCGTAACGTTTTCCTGGATAAAACGGGCACACATCTCCGCAACCCATTGTGATAACCGCATCAGATTCTTGAACCGCTTCAGTAGTGAGAACCTTTGGAACATTGTTTGCAATATCGATTCCAATTTCAGCCATAGCTTCTACCGCAATTGGATTGATTGAATCCTTGGGAGCACTTCCGGCGGAAAGAACTTCTACTCGTCCTTGCCCGAGTTCGCGCATGAAACCTGCTGCCATTTGAGAGCGGCCTGCGTTATGAACGCATACAAAGAGGACGGTTGGCTTATTTGTCATTGGTCAACACTTTCACTAGTCCTAGGCCGAATAAAGCTCCAAGAATTTGGGCGGCGATAAATTGAGGTGCGCACTCTGGCGCGATTCCAGCAAATGAGTCACTGAAGGTTCTGCCGATAGTTACAGCAGGGTTTGCAAAGGATGTAGAGCTGGTAAAAAAGTAAGCGCTACCGATCCAAGCTGCAACAGCTGCTGGAATTACGGCCAAGTTCTTTTGAATAACAAGAAGGTTAATTACAAGTATTAATCCAGCGGTTGCAACGATCTCGGCCAGGTAAAGGTTGCTGCCTGAGCGAACCTTTGTCGCTGTTTCGATAATTGCATGATCAAACATCGCATTTGCCAGCAGAGCACCAGAAATTGCGCCTAGAACTTGAGCGATTGCATATTGAATAAATTGAAGAATTGAGCTCTTGCTTTGAAGCAAATCAACAAGGGTTACAACTGGATTGAAGTGTGCGCCGCTTATTGGAGCCAAAATTAAGATCAAAACCGCTAATCCAAAGACCGTCGCAATTGTGTTGATCAGCAGTTGCAAACCAACATCCTTTGTCAGATCTGTGGCCATGATTCCGGAGCCAACAACGATTGCAACCAAAAGGGTGGTGCCTAGGTACTCGGCGAGAAGCTTCTTCATGAGATGAGGTTACTCATAACTTGGTAAACGCAGCGTGAACAAGAGAAAAACCCCACTCACCAATTGGCAAGCGGGGTTTTCTCTACGACAAATTATGAAACGGCGATGATGTCCACTACGAAGATCAGAGTCTCATTTGGTCCGATTGGGCCTGAACCGTTTGGGCCGTATCCCTTGTCAGCTGGAATAACCAATAGACGACGTCCGCCAACCTTTGCTCCTGGCAAACCTTCCTGCCATCCAGCGATAACGCCAGAAAGTGGGAATGTTGCTGGCTGTCCACCATTCCATGAAGATTCAATTAATGCACCATTTGACCATGTCATCAATGTGTAATGAACTGTCAGAGTTGATGAAGCTTGAACCTCTGTTCCGTTACCAACGATGATGTCTTGTGTTTGCAAAGTTGCTGGTGCTGCACCTGTTGGAGGTGTGATTGTTGGTGCTTCTCCTGCGTTACCTGTAACGACTGGAAGTCCTGCTGCTGATCCTGACACTGTGTCTTCTCCTCCGAGTGTTGTAAATGATGCAAAAGCAATAGCTAATACGGCAAGAACCGCAAATACTTTCAATAGGGTCTTCTTTGGCATGGTTCTCCTTGTTATTCGATCTCACCGATTAATTTAAATTCGCCATCACCGATCTGGCCCTGTGAGCGGTAAAGCTCTAACTTGGCACGGGTATCGGCAATATCAAGGTTACGCATCGTTAGTTGACCAATGCGATCAACTGGGCCAAATGCTGCGTTTTCAGTGCGCTCCATTGAAAGCTTTTCAGGGTGGTAGCTAAGTCCTGGACCGGTTGTATTAATGATTGAGTAATCATCGCCACGACGCATCCGAATTGTTACTTCTCCAGTAACTGCTGATGCAACCCAACGCATAAATGATTCACGAAGCATTAATGCTTGTGGATCAAACCAGCGACCTTCGTATAACAAACGACCAAGGCGGCGGCCTTCTGCATGGTAATTAGCGATTGTGTCTTCATTGTGAATCGCACTAATCAAACGCTCGTATGCAATAAACAGCAGCGCCATTCCTGGAGCTTCATAAATTCCACGGCTCTTTGCTTCAATAATTCTGTTTTCAATCTGATCAGCCATTCCGAGACCATGGCGTCCACCAATTGCATTGGCTTCCTTCATTAAATCAACAACATCATCAAATGACTTGCCGTTGATAGAAACAGGGCGACCTTGATTGAAAGTGATCTTTACATCTTCGGTATCAATCTTTACCGCTGGGTCCCAAAAGCGAACTCCCATAATTGGTTGAACTAATTCAACTGAGGTATCTAGATTTTCAAGGCTCTTTGCTTCGTGGGTTGCGCCCAAGATGTTTGCATCAGTCGAGTACGCCTTTTCGGTGCTGTCGCGGTATGGAAGACCATGAGCAACTAACCACTCAGACATCTCTTTACGACCACCTAATTCGGTGACGAAATCTTGATCAAGCCAAGGCTTGTAAATTCTTAGATTTGGATTGGCTAGTAGGCCGTAACGGTAAAAACGTTCGATGTCATTGCCCTTGTAAGTCGAACCATCTCCCCAGATTTCAACTGAATCTGAGTGCATTGCGCGAACCAACATAGTTCCGGTAACTGCGCGACCCAAAGGGGTGGTGTTGAAATACTGCTTTCCGCCAGAGCGAATGTGGAAAGCTCCACATGCAATCGCTGCCAAACCTTCTTCAACCAAAGCGTTCTTACAATCGACCAGGCGTGAAATCTCAGCGCCGTATTCCTTGGCGCGACCTGGGACTGAATCAATATCTGGCTCGTCGTACTGGCCAAGATCTGCGGTGTAAGTGCATGGAACCGCACCTTTATCGCGCATCCAGGCAACCGCTACAGATGTATCGAGACCGCCAGAAAAAGCGATTCCTACCTTTTCACCAACTGGAAGAGATGCGAGGACCTTTGACATGTCCCAAGTCTAACGGATGTTAAGCGTGGAAAGTTTCTTCTCTAGTGCGGGCTTAACACCCCATTGAGCGGTGATTTCTAGATATCTATCGATATCCAACTGCTCGGGCTTTGCATCGGTCTTAACTGCACGAATCATCAAATTGCGTGGAGTGTGTTCTCCCCCGACAAATTCAATTACTTCAACACGATATCCAACAATTCTTAATAACTGAGCTCTGAATGAATCCGTTAGCAGATCCCCTAAACGTTCCTTCATCAAACCAAACTTAGTTAACGCGCCCCACGGCTCTGGTGCAGCGTCTATTTGCTTTTGAATATCGTGATGGCAGCATGGAGCAATCAGAAGAAGTTTTGCGCCACCGTTAACCGCCCAAGCAATAGCATCATCAGTTGCAGTGTCGCATGCATGAAGCGCAATAGCTACATCCGCATTTTCTGAAGTCGTCTTTGAAATCTCTTCTGCCTTAAAAGTAATTGTTTGAGTGATTCCAAGTTTGTCTGCAATTGCATTGTTGCGATCTCTCGAATCTGGACGCACATCAATGCCTGTAACGACAACTGGGATTCCGGAGTTCAAGAGAAACTGATGCGCAGCAAAGGTCAAGTAAGCGTGGCCACAACCAAGATCTGTAATACGCAATGGATTCTCTTTTGTTGGTTTATGAATCTGTCCAGCATCAATAGCTGCGTTAAGCGCGGGAGACAGCAAACGCAAGAACTCTTCTACTTGCTTGTATTTATCTTGGCGTGAAGGCTTGATTACACCCTTTGCATCCGCGATTCCAACTTCACGCAAGAAAGGATCATTAGAGTCAAGCAATCTATCTTTTTTCTTGTCATGAGAAAGGTTTTGTTCTGACTGACGCTTTTCCGTGTGGACTTGAGCATCTCCACTTTTGGTGATTCGTATGGAGTATGCCTCAAAGGTGCTCTCAATTGTGATGTTTGCGTAGCCGCTGTTCAAGAGTTGATCTACCTCAAGGGCCGAAGGTAAGAGATTTTTCGTAGTCGTCGCGCGTCCATCATTTTGCATTAGCTGAAGATTCAAAACACCTTTGATCTCTACTGGACGAAGATCGATACGTTCAAAATCAACGGTCATGTTTCTGCGTCGCCCCGAGAAAACGGCACGCACAAAGGTAGAGGTATCTAGGATTCTTGAGGCAGCTTCGTTAAAGGCCTCTTCTCGAGTTATTGGCATTGAATCAGCGTGGTGAAATTACCGCTGTGCCTTTTTCATGATCAAGGATCGTCAAGGTGTGATTTGGTAGTGACTTTGCAAAATCTTCCGCCAGTTTTCTCTCCCCATCACGATTTACATCGTCAATAATGATGGTGGCTTTTGCTGACAACTTATCTTTGAACTCTTTGAGCGCTGGGTATCTTGCTTCAGGATTCTTGGAACCTGGAGGACCATCAATTATGAGCAAATCAATCTTTTTCAAGTCTTTGATAGTTGATACCTCATACCATTCCGAACCATTTGCATAAGGTCGCAACGGAGCGATTCGAATCTCAACTCCACGTACTTTATGTTCTTTCAATAAATCGCGAGTCTTGCCGCCAAACTCTTCAGAGTTGTCGATGCTCACGACTTTGCGTGCGCCAGACTTTGCAGTTACCAAAGTTGATACACCTGAACCAAGTTCGACAACCAATGATGGCTTGATCTTCTTAACGGTTTCAGAGATAAGCAGCAACAAATCTGGTGATGCTGCCCAACTGCGTGTTGGAGGAATAGCTGACTTAAATTGCAGCAAATTGCTGAGCTGAATAAATGCTTCGGTTTGGCGGTAAGCAATCATTGAGCTCTTCTTGCTCTCAACTGATGCCTTATGAATCTCTCGGGATATCTGTTCACTCTTCTTTGAAACTTTGCCATGCAAGGCACGAAGCGAACGAATGCAATAAAGAGTTCCCAACAAGATTAGGAAAAGCAAGACCGAATAAAGGATTTCCATGCATTTAGTGTAAGGGCATGGATAAACGTTATAAAAGAGAAACATATGAGGGTTAGTTACACCCTTTTTACATTGTCTAGATATTGCCCAATCCGTAGCCTTTCTCCATGAAATCCTCGCCGTGGTGGAAAGAAGCCACTATCTATCAGATCTATCCACGGTCTTTTTTTGATAGCAATGGCGATGGTGAGGGTGATCTTCAAGGAATTACCTCAAAGCTTCAGTATGTCCAAGATCTTGGCGTAGATGCCATTTGGTTAAGCCCTTTCTATACATCGCCCAATAAAGATGGCGGATACGACGTTGCCGATCCGCGAGATGTTGATCCGCGTTTTGGAAATCTCGACGATGCGAAAAAACTGATTGAGGTAGCTCATTCCTTGGGTTTGAAGGTCTTGGTCGATGTAGTTCCAAATCATTTCTCTGATCAACACATCTGGTTTCAGCAAGCCCTCAAGGCTGGACGGGGTTCACCGGAGCGAGCACGTTTTCATTTCCATGATCCAAAGGAAGATGGAACTCCTCCAAATAACTGGATCTCACTTTTTGGTGGCCCATCATGGACACAAGTAAACGACGGTCAGTACTACCTTCATCTCTTTGATTCTTCTCAACCTGATCTCAATTGGGAAAATCCAGAGGTAGCCAGTGATTACGAAGTCACTTTGCGCTTTTGGTTAGATCTTGGTGTTGATGGTTTCCGTATTGATGTTGCTCATGGTTTGGTTAAAGAAAATTTGTTAACTAATCACCCAGATCCTCAAGGCATTAGCGATGCCTTGCGTCTTGATGTTTCGATGGATCCAGAAATTCGTTACGCGTTGCTTCCAACAGTTCCTTACTTTGATCGCCAAGGTGTGCACGAGATTTATCGTCAGTGGAGAAAACTCTTTGACTCTTACAAAGATCGAGAAATCATGGCGGTTGCAGAAGCGTGGGTTCATCCCCCAGTAAATGCGACTAGATATGTTCGAAGCGATGAGCTCCATCAAGTGTTTAACTTTGACTTACTAGATGCACCATTCAAATCAGATTTTCTTTATGAGGTCGTGAAGCGATCCATTGAGTTAATGGATTCGGTAGGTGCGTTACCAACATGGGCGTTAAGCAATCATGATTCTCCACGAGTTGCTTCACGTATTGGAGAAATTCAAGCACGTGCATTAGCGCTCTTTGTTTTGGCGCTTCCTGGCTCGGCCTATGTTTTTGCTGGCCAAGAGCTTGGACTTCCTGATGGTGTTATTCCAGATAGTTCACGACAAGATCCAATTTATTTCAGAACAAATGGTGCTCAAAAGGGCCGTGATGGCGCACGAGTTCCACTGCCTTGGAGCGGAGAAAGCGCACCTTTTGGCTTCACTAGTGGCAAACCTTGGCTTCCATTAACTGATGCTTGGAAAGAGCTAACGGTAGAAAAGCAAAGCGCTGATCCGAAGAGCACTTTGAATCTTTATCGCACCGCACTGAAGCTGCGTGCAGATCATTTGATTTCTCAAGGTGAAATCACCTGGCTGGAATCTCCAGAGCATGGCGCAAAGGGATCAAACTTGCTGGCTGTACGCCGAGGAAATGTTTCCATCTACATGAATCTCTCTGATTCTGCCGTTGAGGTAGAAATCACTGGAAAGCTGCTCATTGTGAGCGCAGGTACTGTTGATGGGCGAGATGGAAAGATGACGATTCCACCCGTTTCAACCATCTGGGTGCATCACTAACTGACACAATACCGCCATGGAATCTACGACTACATGGCTTTTGACCCTTGGCATTCTTTCTCTTGTAATTGTCTTTGACTTAACCCTTGCGATCATTCGTCGCAATAAAGAGACAACTATGACTGAGGCTGGAATCTGGACAGTTATCTATGTAGCCGCAGCAATTGCATTTGGAATCTTGATGCCTAACTGGACAACAGATCCAAACGCACAAAAAGAGTTTTTCGCTGGATGGTTAACTGAGTACGCACTATCAGTGGATAACATCTTCGTTTTCGTAATCATCCTCAGCAGATTGCAGGTTGAAAAGACCAAGCAGCAATTAGTCCTGTTGCTCGGAATCATCATCGCTTTGGTCCTTCGCGGAGGATTCATCGCTGCGGGTAGTGCAATCATTGAAAAGTTCTCAGGTGCTTTCTTTATCTTTGGCGCTTTCCTAATCTTTACCGCTTACCGTTTACTGGTTGAAGATGATGGCGAGGAAGAATGGAAGGAAGATCGTTTTATTACCTTCCTGCGCTCAAAGGGTGCGACCACTTTCGT
>JBJONC010000010.1:0-23242 GCA_046052005.1 Actinomycetota bacterium | reverse complement strand
TACGAGTTTGTTTACTCGCCCCATTTAACCAAGGCTGCTTTATTTGAAACCTCAGGACACTTGCAGTGGTACGCCGATGGAATGTATCCACCAATGATCTTGGATGAAGAGCTCAATGCTGACGGCAGTATAAAGCGCGCAGGTCAGCAGTACTACATGAAACCAATGAACTGCCCATTCCATAATCTTATTTACAAATCACGAGGACGTTCTTACCGCGAACTTCCATTACGTCTTTTTGAGTTCGGAACGGTTTATCGTTATGAAAAATCCGGCGTTCTGCACGGCATCACTCGTGCACGAGGATTTACTCAAGATGATGCCCATATTTACTGCACCAAAGATCAAATGGTTGGTGAGCTTGATTCGCTTTTGACCTTCGTTCTAAATCTCTTGCGTGATTACGGTCTAAATGATTTTTATCTGGAACTCTCCACCAAGAACGAAGAAAAGTTTGTTGGCGAGGATGCAGATTGGGCTGAAGCAACAGAAGCTTTGCGAAAGGCCGCGACCGCACAGAACCTTGAACTAGTTCTGGATGAGGGTGGAGCAGCCTTCTACGGACCAAAGATTTCTGTTCAAGCTAAGGATGCAATTGGACGAACCTGGCAGATGTCTACTATTCAGGTTGATTTCCAATTGCCTCAGAGATTTGAACTTGAATACTCAGCGGCAGATGGAACCCGTCAACGTCCGGTGATGATTCACCGCGCCTTATTCGGATCGATTGAACGTTTCTTCGGTGTTCTTACAGAACATTACAGCGGAGCATTCCCACCATGGTTAGCGCCAGTACAGGCAATTGGTATTCCAGTTGCTGACACATTTGCAGATTACCTAGGTGAAGTCATGATTCAAATGAGAAAAGCCGGAATCCGTGCCGAACTAGATGCTTCTGATGATCGTATGCAAAAGAAGGTTCGCAACGCTCAAATGCAGAAGATTCCATTCATGGTAATCGCAGGTGAGGAAGATCAGAAAGCTGGCGCTGTTTCTTTCCGTTATCGCAATGGCGAACAAAAGAATGGCATTCCTATCGCTGAAGCAATCGCTGAAATCAAAAAGGTCGTTGCTGAACGAACTCAGGTTTAACTGATGGATCACGAGATAAACGGAGCGGGAATGCCAGATGGTTGGCAACGTCTCTGGGCCCCACATCGTCTTGAATATCTACGTGGTGAAAACCGTCCTCTTGAGGGCAACGAGGTTGAATGCCCTTTTTGTGCGATTCCGGCGATGCAGGATGAAGAAGGCTTAATTGTCCATCGTGGGAAAACAGCCTATGTGGTTATGAATCTTTATCCATACAACCCCGGTCATTTATTGGTCTGTGCATTTCGCCATGTTGCAGATCTGACAGATTTGTCTGTTGAGGAAAGAGATGAGATTTCCGCGTTAACAGCTCATGCGATGAAAACAATTAGAAAAGTTTCCGCGCCTGAAGGCTTTAATCTGGGCATGAATCAGGGTGCTATTTCCGGAGCTGGTGTAGCGGCACACATCCATCAACATGTGGTTCCTCGTTGGAGTGGAGATGCAAACTTCATGCCGATTATTGGAAAAACCAAAGTACTTCCTCAATTACTGCACCTAACCCGCACTGAAATCGCTGCAGCTTGGTGATTTACTGCAACTGATCGATATATCTCTTCACGATATCTACACCGATGCCTTTTTCGATCCATAACGGAATCGCAGGAAAAAGTAATCCGGCGGAAAATGCATCATCGCCCGAGGCCTGAATAAGTTCAAGATACTCTTCGCGGAACTCTTGAACCAAGGTTTCATGCTCTGGTTCACACGCTCTGACTGATGGCGGGGTTGATGAGTAATCAATTATCGAAAGATCCTGCAAGGAAATAAGTGCGATCGGTAAACCAAGCTCATCATGTAAGACTAAGAATGGCGTCGCCATAGGGGAGAAGACGCGGTTAGCGATCATCACAGCATCATCAAAATCGGCTTCAAGCTTTTCCAAATGTGTGACGACAAGTAAGCGTGGAATTTGAAACTCATCTAATTGTGTCCACTGATCAATCGTGGCTTGATCAACTCCGGCCGAGGGATTCACCGCAAAAATCGCAAGGTCACTCTCGCTGTGAACTTCTTGAGCAAGGGTCGCGCCAAAGGCTTCAGCCACTCGTGCTGGGTCGGCACTTGCATGTCCGTAGACATGAATCATGCCGTTGGTGATTTGTGTTTGCACTGGCTCAGCCTACGATGGTCCTTGATGTTAAGCGCACGTTTGAAGCCGTCGGTCACCAAGGTAATTACACCTGTGGCCTCCTTTGCGCTGCGACGGGGGATCACCCCGAACGCGGTGACCTGGGTAGGTGCGATAGGTGTTGTGTTTTCATCCCTGTATTTCTATCCGCGGGGAGAGTTTTTTGTAGGCACGGTAATCATTTGCATCCTGGCATTAAGCGATCTTTTCGACGGAACTATGGCTCGACTTTCAAGTGCGGGTTCGAGCAGATGGGGCGGATTCTTAGATTCAACAATTGACCGTGTTACTGATTCGGCAATTCTTTTAGGAGTTACGGTTTATTTAATTGAACGCAATGACAGTCTGGCTTATGTCGCACTTGCCACATTGGTAACTGGTCTGCTGGTTCCATATATTCGAGCAAAGGCAGAAAGCTTTGCGATCGCATGTTCTGGCGGTATCGCTGAGAGAACAGAGCGCCTGATTATTTCTTTAGCCGCGATTGGTTTTGATGGCTTGGGCGTTCCTTACGTTTTGTCTATTGGGTTGTGGATTTTAGCGATCCTGGGTGTTTTCACTGTCTTCCAAAGAATGTTAATTGTAAAGCGAGCGATTTAAGGTGAAAGAGAATTTATCGGCATACATCTATTTTGTTGGATGGCGAATTGTTAGATGGCTGCCCGAAAACTCTGCGTATAAGTTTTTCTACCGTGTGGCCGACTTTCTTGTAAATAGAAATGGCAAGAGCGTTCAACGTCTTCGTTCTAATCTTTCCAGAACCAATCCAAACTTAACCTCATTAGATTTAGAGATTATGATCGTGGAGGCAATGCGTTCGTATATGCGTTACTGGTGTGACACATTTCGTTTTCCAGATTGGTCACAACAACGGGTTGTAAAAACGGTTTCAGTTACTAATGAACACTTGCTTATGGATGCAATTGCAGCTAAAACCGGCGTAATTGTCGCGTTGCCTCATGCAGGCAATTGGGATCATGCTGGTGCGTATTTTTGCGCTAATGGGGTTCGATTGGTAACCGTTGCTGAGCGACTTAAGCCAGAAAAACTTTTCCTAAAGTTCCTCAGTTATAGAGAGTCAATGGGAATGGAAGTTCTCCCTCTTGACGGTCGAGTTTTGGACACTCTGGCTCAGCGTCTCGGTGAAGGCGCACTCGTTGCTCTAGTTGCCGATAGGGATCTTTCAAGATCAGGTATTGAAGTTGATTTCTTTGGTGGCCCAGCGCGCATGCCAGCAGGCCCAGCCTTACTTGCAATGAGAACAAAAGCACCATTGATAACCGCGTTTGTTTCCTATACCGAAACAGGAATTCACATTGATTTCAATACTGTGGTGCTTCCTAGTTCTGGAAGTGAAAGCGAGATTGTTCAAGAGATTGTTCAAATGACTGCGCAGCAGTTTGAAAGTGGAATCAGGAAAGCTCCACACGATTGGCATATGTTGCAACGCATTTGGGTTGATGGCGATTTTAAGGAACGTTCATAGTGCTAACCCGTTCTTTAAAAATTGGAATTGTCTGCCCTTATAGCTGGGATACACCTGGAGGCGTTCAAAACCACATTAGGGATTTAGCTGAGTTTTTGATCGCGTCAGGGCACGAGGTATCGGTGTTAGCCCCGGCCATTGATGAGAGCAAGTTGCCGGATTACGTAGTCAATGCCGGAAAACCAATTTCAATTCCTTACAACGGTGCGGTCGCCAGAGTTTTGTTCGGTCCGGTCGCATTTGCGCGAGTTCGTCAATGGATTTCTCAAGGCGATTTTGATCTTTTGCATTTGCATGAGCCCGCGATTCCATCAATCTCTTTGTTGGCATGTTGGGCGGCAGATGGTCCAATGGTTGGCACCTTTCATGCTGCAGCTAAGCGACAAAAAATCATTTTTGCGATCGGCCCGATTCTTGAGCCTGCTATCGAGAAGTTATCAGCGCGCATTGCAGTATCAGAAGCAGCACGTTTAACACTTACAGATCATCTAGATACTGATGCGATCATTATTCCTAATGGTATTTACGCAAGCAGATATTCTCATGGACAATCCCAGGCCAAGTGGGCTGGAAACACAATTGGATTTATCGGACGTTTTGAAGAGCCTCGAAAAGGGTTGGGAATTCTGGTTGATGCGCTTCCAGTAATCTCGCGTTTTGCTCCGGATGTTAAGGTTTTTGTCGCAGGACCGGGAGATCCTGAAGAAGTTATACAAAGTATCGATCCACAACTTCGCCATAGATTTCAGTTCCTTGGAAAGATTTCAGAAGAGGATAAAGCAGACTTTATGTCCTCCGTTTCGTTGTATGTGGCACCCAATACAGGCGGTGAATCATTCGGAATAATCCTGGCGGAAGCGCTGGCCGGCGGAGCCTGCGTTGTGGCTAGCGATATCCCAGCATTTGATGACTTGCTGGGTCACGGAGAATTCGGAGCTCTATTCGAATCAGAAAGTTCTACGGAGCTGGCGAAGGTAGTAATCGATTTGCTTCGCGATGAAGAAAAGCGCGAGAACTTGGCAACCGCAGGAAAAGCGCACGCCCAAATCTTTGATTGGACGGTAGTTGCTCAGCAGATTTACTCGGTATACGAAATGTCTATTGTTGGAAGTGAAAAAGTTCGTTTGGCATCCGATACCCGTCCATGGAATCGCTTCTTAAGTAAGGATGACAAATCATGACACGTTGGCTCTTAGTTGTTTTGGTGGTCATAGTGTCAGCCTGGTATTTAAGTTTCACTGCAACGCGGCTTGATCGATTACATCACCGAGTTGAAACCAGCTGGGCAAACTTGGATGTTCTTCTTCAGAAGAGAGCAGCGGTTGCGCTTGAAATAGCTCATAGCGATATTGCTGATCCTGCTTCGTCGATGCTTCTGACGGCAGCTGCATATCAAGCTCGTGATGCAAATATTCAAAATCGCTCTCAGGCCGAAAGCGGCTTATCTGGTGCTCTAGGCCTTCTACTGGAGGACTCAGAACACTTAGCGACAAAGGCTGATAACGCACTACTAACTGAGCTATCAGCATTAACGGACAAGATTCGAGTTGCAATTGCTATTCATACCGATGCTGTGGCGCGCACTCAAATGGTTCGTGGCAAAGTTGTCGTGAAATCATTCCGTTTGGCCGGAACAGCCCCGTTACCGATCACATATGAATTTGAGACCGATGTTCTCTAGACGATTTCTAATCACACTCGTGACAGTGTCCATCATGCTGTCAGGCTGTTCTGCGGTCACTGGTTTACTGCAAGACAAGAAAGCCACAAGTGTTTTAAGTGGTCGCGAAGGCGTTGATGGTCAGTTACTTGCGGTCAAGATAGATGACACCAATATGGCGCATCCTCAGATTGGCCTTGAAGATGCTGATGTTGTTTATATTGAACAAGTAGAAGGCGGATTGACACGTTTAGCCGCAATTTTTTCATCGGTAATTCCTTCGCGTATTGGCCCGGTGCGAAGCGCACGAATTTCTGATCTCGACATTTTAAGTCAGTATGGTCGAGTTGCTTTTGCCTATAGCGGTGCGCAAAGAAAGTTGCTTCCCGTTATTCAATCCGCAAATCTTGAAGATCTTGGAGCGCAACACGAGAGCTCAAAGATCTATACAACCGATCCGTCACGTGTTCAGCCATATGCAATGGTTCTGCGTGCAGATCTCCTGATGCAAAAAATCATCGCAGATAAACTTGAGGTTGATAGCGCCAAAAGTGTTGGTTTTATTTTTGGAGATCTTCCAGAAGACGGATCACTTGTTCAAAAGGTAGTGATGAATTGGCCAGCGGCAACATATTCGGCGCAATGGTCTTCCGAGGAATCAAGATGGTTGCTCTCGCATAACAATAAAATTAACCTTTCAGAGTCAGGGAAAGTCTTAGGACCTACTACCTTGGTGATTCAGATGGTCGAAATATCACCATCGGAGTACGGCGATAAGTTTGGAGGAGTAACTCCTTTATCTAAGACGGTTGGAAGCGGAAAGGCGTACATCCTTCGAGATGGTCAAATGTTTGCAACAACCTGGAACAGAGCTTTTCCGGATTCGGGAACTACCTTTACCTTGCCGGATGGAACGGTTATGAACTTTGCCCCAGGGCAGGTGTGGGTCGCACTCACTGATCGTGAGCCTGAATTCACGTCGCGGAGTACCGATAAGACGAAGTAGGATTGGGCTCTATCTTTCGATTGAAGCGGAGTTCAAATCATGGCTGAAGTAACAGGCACCGGTCGCGTTAAGCGCGGAATGGCTGAAATGCTTAAGGGTGGCGTCATCATGGATGTCGTTAACGCTGAACAAGCAAAGATCGCTGAAGATGCTGGTGCGGTTGCAGTTATGGCACTTGAGCGTGTTCCGGCTGACATTCGCGCCCAAGGTGGAGTCGCTCGCATGTCTGATCCAGACATGATTCAAAAGATTCAGGCCGCAGTTTCCATCCCGGTTATGGCTAAGGCCCGCATCGGACACTTTGTTGAAGCGCGTGTTCTTGAATCACTCGGAGTCGATTACATCGATGAGTCAGAGGTCTTAACACCTGCTGATTACGAAAACCATATTGATAAGTTTGATTTCACCGTTCCTTTTGTGTGCGGAGCAACAAACCTTGGTGAAGCTCTACGACGCATCAATGAAGGTGCTGCGATGATTCGCTCTAAGGGCGAAGCTGGAACCGGAGATGTTTCGAATGCAATGCAGCACATGCGAAAGATTGGCGGAGAAATTCGTCGTCTTTCGTCACTGCGCGAAGATGAGCTTTATGTTGCAGCTAAAGAGTTACAAGCTCCATATGAGCTTGTAAAGGAAGTTGCAGAAACTGGAAAACTTCCAGTAGTTCTTTTCACCGCAGGTGGAATTGCAACCCCAGCAGATGCTGCATTAATGATGAGCATGGGCGCAGATGGTGTATTCATCGGTTCAGGAATCTTTAAATCAGGTAACCCTGCACAACGCGCCGCGGCATGTGTTAAGGCAACAACTTTCTGGGATGACCCGAAGGTAATTGCTGAGGCATCACGTGGACTAGGTGAAGCGATGGTTGGAATCAACGTCGCAGATCTACCTGCACCGCACCGTCTTGCAGAGCGCGGCTGGTAACAACCTCTTCAATGAAGGTTGGAGTTTTAGCACTTCAAGGTGATGTTCGTGAGCATCTAGCTTCCTTGCAATCGTGCGGTGTCGAAGCGGTGAGTGTTCGACGTGCAGTAGAAATCGAGGAGAGCGATGCCCTTGTGTTACCTGGGGGAGAGTCAACAACTATCGCCCAATTGGCTGAGGTTTTTGGTGTTTACGATTTGATTAAAAATAGAATCAAGCAGGGCATGCCGGTTTATGGTTCCTGTGCAGGAATGATCCTGCTTGCAGAAGAAATTCTGGATGCAAAAGAAGGGCAAAAGAGTTTTGGTGGTCTTGAAATAACAGTTCGTAGAAACGCATTTGGACGACAGGTTGATTCTTTTGAGTCAGATATCGAGTTTGCAGATGGTTCCGAAGAACTGATCAGAGCGGTATTCATACGTGCACCGTGGGTAGAGAAGATCTCTGACTCTGTCCAGGTTTTGGCTTCAGTGGATTCGCATCCTGTAGCTGTACGGTCAAAAACTGCGCTTGCAACATCTTTTCATCCTGAGTTAACGGGCGACAATCGAATTCATAGATATTTCATTGAGCAGGTAGCCCGCCCAGCGCTTGAGACGGTAAAGTAAGGCGCTAGTAAGCAATTAATTTGAGGTAAAAAGAGGTGAAGCCATGTCAGGCCATTCCAAGTGGGCTACGACAAAGCACAAGAAGGCGATTATCGACAGCCGACGTGCGAAAGTGTTTGCAAAGCAAATTCGTGCAATTGAAGTTGCTGCACGTAACGGCGGAGCTGATATGGATGGAAACCCCACCTTGTTTGATGCGGTTGCTAAAGCAAAAAAGTCATCAATGCCTTCAGACAATATCGAACGTGCGATCAAGCGCGGTGCTGGCCTTGAAGCTGGTGCAAAGGACTGGATCACGATCATGTACGAGGGTTACGGCCCTAACGGCGTAGCGATCATGATCGAGTGTCTGTCCGATAATAGAAATCGTTCAGCCTCTGAGGTAAAGGTTGCAGTTACTCGCAACGGTGGATCTATGGCTGATTTAGGTTCAGTTTCTTATCTCTTTAATCGAAAAGGCGTTGTTATCGTAAAGAAGGATGGAACTCTTACAGAGGATTCCATTCTCGATGCGGTACTTGAAGCTGGAGCTGAGGAAGTTAACGATCTGGGCGAAGCCTTTGAAATCGTCAGTGAACCGGTGGATTTAGTTCCTGTACGAACCGCTTTGCAGACCGCAGGAATCGATTATGAGTCAGCAGATTCTTCATTCTTGCCATCAATGACAATTCCACTGGATGCCGATGGGGCAAAGAAGGTCTTTGAATTGATTGATGCGATTGAAGAGTTAGATGATGTTCAGAACGTCTATAGCAACTTTGATGTTTCTGATGAAGTTATGGCGAGCCTCGAATAGTCGCTTGAACATTCACCTTAGGCTTGAACTTTAATTATCAGAGAAAGCACGAGGCGAACTATGAGAGTTCTGGGCGTTGATCCCGGTTTAACTCGTTGTGGTGTCGGCATCGTTGATGGTGCGGTCGGTTCTCCGATCTCTCTTGTTGAAGTTGGCGTGATTCTGACTCCGGTTGATTCACCATTGGAGCAGCGTTTGCTTGATTTAGATCAACAATTGTCACAGTGGATTAATCTTTGGAAACCAGATGTTATTGCGGTTGAACGAGTTTTTTCACAACACAATGTTCGAACAGTTATGGGCACAGGTCAGGCTGCAGGAGTCGCATTGTTGTTGGCGGCAAAAGCTGGAATTCCCGTCATGATGCACACTCCTTCAGAGGTCAAAGCCTCCGTTACTGGAAATGGACGTGCGAACAAAGTTCAGGTGGCGCAGATGGTGCAGAAGATTTTGAATTTAGAGTCGATTCCAAAACCGGTAGATGCAACGGATGCGCTAGCTCTTGCGATATGTAACATTTGGCGGGGAGCTGGAACTTCACGTCTAGCGCAAGCCGTAGCAGCCGAGCAATCTCGGTTGAAGAAATTGAGGTCCAAATGATTTCCCTTGTAACAGGAACAGTGAGGGCAATAAATTCAGACCGCTTAGTGGTTGAAATCGGGGGATTTGGTGTTTCAGTATTAGTAACTCCCGCAACTACAACACACGTTACATTGGGTTCACAAATTCAGCTTTTCACCTCACTTGTTGTCCGTGAAGATTCGCTGACATTGTTTGGTTTTGTTAATGAAGATTCCCGGAGCTTATTTGAACTGGTTCAAACGGTTTCCGGAATCGGCCCAAAGGTGGCGTTGTCTATTTTAGGATCATTGACGCCAGAGGATTTGAGTAGAGCAATTGCGCAGGAAGATATTGCGGCAATAGAAAAAGTTCCTGGTATTGGTCGCAAGGGCGCCCAACGACTTATCTTGGAGTTAAAGGGCAAATTGAGCGATTTATCTGCGACAGCTCACTACCAAAGCCATCAACCGGCCTGGCGAGAGCAATTAACAAGCGCCTTAGTCTCACTTGGTTTTTCACCTAAAGAATCAGACAGTGCAATATCAAATGTTGTCGCAACACTTCAATCTGATGGCGTAGATGCATCTGCTCTTGAATTAAGCGAACTTCTGAAACTAACTCTGGCTAGTGGAAAGAGTTCTCGTGGCTGATGACCGTTTAGTTACTCCACAAATTAAAAGCGAGGAGTCTGCACTTGAGCACGCGTTGCGACCAAAGTCTCTAAGTGATTTTGTTGGCCAACATCGTGTTCGTGAGCAGATCGATGTCTTGCTTACGGCAGCGCGCCATCGCAACTCACCAGCCGATCACATCTTGTTGTCTGGTCCTCCAGGTCTAGGCAAGACCACATTAGCTTTGATTTTGGCGAGTGAGATGAACGCACCCATTCGCATAACGAGCGGTCCAGCAATTACTCATGCTGGAGATTTAGCCGCAATTCTGTCCTCCTTGGTAGAAGGGGAAATTCTCTTCCTCGATGAGATTCATCGATTGCCAAGACCGGCGGAAGAACTTTTGTATTTAGCGATGGAAGATTTCCGAGTGGATGTAATTGTAGGAAAAGGTCCGGGTGCAACCGCTATTCCGTTACAGCTTCCGCATTTCACTTTAGTTGGAGCAACTACACGAGCAGGTTTGCTGCCAAGTCCTTTGAGGGATCGTTTTGGATTTACAGCGCACCTTGATTTTTATAACGAGGATGACATCGCGCATGTAATCTCGCGAAGTGCCGAACTACTTAAGATCACAATAGATAAAGATGCAGTTGTCGAGGTAGCGGGAAGATCTCGAGGAACTCCACGTATTGCTAACCGTTTGTTGCGTCGCGTTCGCGATTTTGCCCAAGTGCAGGGGGCTGCAAGAATTTCACTTGGTGATGCTAAGTCGGCTCTAGAAATGTATGAAGTTGATGAGCTAGGACTTGATCGACTTGATCGTGCGGTTCTGATCGCCTTGATCGAACGGTTTAACGGGGGACCTGTGGGTCTTTCCACCCTGGCCATCGCAGTGGGTGAAGAGGTCGAAACGGTGGAGTCAGTTGCTGAGCCTTTCCTCGTCCGAAATGGCTTTATGGCCAGAACCCCGCGTGGCCGAGTGGCCACCGCGCAGGGATGGCGACATATAGGACGAACACCACCTGCCGAAATCGGCACGCTTTTCGACTTACCTGCATCTGACGCCTAGACTCTGCGCTTATGTCTACAACTAATAAGCCAATTAAGACGGCTTCCCGCCCAACACGTACTTTGGCGATTCTCGCCCTAGTTCTTGTTGCCATGGCAAGCCTTGTCTTCATCCAGGGATCTACTTCAGTTCGCTTAGGTCTAGACCTTCGCGGAGGAACTTCTGTCACCTTGCAACCTCGTATTGCTCCAGGTGATGAAGGAAAGGTAACCAGCGAAGCAATCGACCAGGCGGTATCAATTATTCGTCAGCGTGTTAACTCACTGGGTGTTGCTGAATCTGAAGTTGCCGCACAAGGTAGCGGAACTAATCGCCAGATTGTTATCTCTGTTCCTGGTGAAAATGGTCGACGTGTAGTTGACCTAGTTGGACAGACCGCAGAATTACGTTTCCGTCAGGTGCTTGCATCTGCTTCAGGAATTCCAGCAGCTGCAGATGCAGCGGCTACGCCAGCTTCAGGAGTAAGTGCTGAAGTGAATGCAAAGTTTGCAGCACTTGATTGCACTAAAGCAGAAAATCTCCAAGGAACTGGTGCTGATGCGCCAACAGATACATTGGTCGCCTGTGATCGTGCTGGCTCAACCAAATACATTTTGGCCCCTGCGGAAGTTTTGGGTCGTCAAATTTCAGAGGCGTCAGCTGGCCTAGACACTCAAGCTGGCAGCGCTTGGTTTGTAAGCCTCACATTTAATGGTGAAGGTACATCTGCTTTTGGTGCTCTCACTTCACGTGTTACTGCACTTCCAGAGCCAACCAATCAGGTTGCAATTGTTCTTGATGGTTTGGTTGTTTCAGCCCCACGTATTACAGAGGCGATTCCATCAGGAAACGCACAGATCACCGGAAGCTTTACACAGCTTGAGGCACAGGATCTTGCAAATGTCTTGAAGTACGGTGCTCTTCCACTGGCATTTGATCGTGGAGAGGTTCAGCAAGTTTCTCCAACCCTCGGAGCAGATCAGCTTGATGCAGGTCTTCTTGCAGGTGCTCTCGGATTGCTTCTAGTAGTGATTTTCACTCTGTTGTACTACCGCGCACTTGGTTTTGTGACGGTTGGATCCCTTGCTATCGCAGGTTTGATGCTCTACCTATTGTTCTTGCTGCTAGGTGAGTGGATCGGATTTACGCTGACCCTTGCCGGAATCGCGGGTGCAATCGTTGCGATCGGTGTTACCGCCGACTCGTTTATTGTTTACTTCGAACGTGTTCGAGATGAAATGCGTGAAGGTAGAACTCTGCGCACCGCTGCTGAAACCGGATGGGTTCGCGCTCGACGCACGATCTTGGTCGCAGACTTTGTGTCGATGATCGCAGCGGTCTTGTTGTATGTCTTCTCAGTTGGTGGAGTGCGCGGTTTTGCTTTCACCCTCGGACTAACAACTATCATCGACTTAATCATTATCTTCTGGTTTACAAAACCGGCATTGGTTCTTGTTTCTCGAAGCAAGTTCTTTAACTCAGGACACCCACTATCAGGATTCTCACCAAAGAGCCTTGGTATGTCCGTAGCGAAGGAGGCATAACATGTCGAAACTATCTGGTCTAGGTGGTCGTCTTTACCGCGGTGAAACCTCGGTTAACTTCATCGGACGTCGTCGCCGTTGGTACATGGTTTCAGCTGTGTTTGTTCTTCTTTCTATCGGATCTTTGGCTGTTCAGGGATTGCAACTAGGAATCGAATTTAAGGGTGGATCTTCATTCACTGTTAATACTCAAAATCCTTCAGTAACTGATGCTCGTGCAGCGGTTGAAGAGGCTGGCGTTAAGGGTGAGGCAATCATTCAAGTGCTGGGTAATGACAAGGTTCGCGTTCAAACAGGATCGTTAGAACAAGCCCAAAATGATGCCGTTCAAGATGCACTAGCTGCGAAATTTTCTGTAGCTGTTGATTCAATTGACACACAGATCATCGGACCTTCATGGGGTAAAGAAATTACTCGCAAGGCTTTGTATGGTCTCTTCGGCTTCCTTCTTGTAGTAATGATCTATCTTGCAATGGCTCTTGAGCCAAAGATGGCGGTTGCTGCAATCGTTGCGGTGATTCACGACGTCTTTATTACAGTCGGAATCTATGCATTAGTTGGTTTCGATGTCACACCAGCAACGATTATTGGCTTCCTGACTATCTTGGGTTACTCGTTGTATGACACTGTCGTTGTTTTCGATAAGGTGCGTGAAAACACCAAGTCGATCACCTCATCGTCGACCAAGACTTATTCACAAGCGGTAAACCTTGCGGTTAACCAGACAATTGTTCGTTCCACAAATACATCGATCGTTGCATTGTTGCCAGTTGCTTCAATTCTCTTTGTAGGTGCGGGATTACTGGGTGCAGGTACCCTTAAGGATCTCTCACTTGCATTGTTCATCGGTTTGATTGTTGGAACATATTCATCAATCTTTATCGCTCCACCGGTACTGGCACAACTTCGCGAAAAAGAGCCAGCTATGCAGGCACTTGCTAAGCGAGTTAACGCTCGTGGTGGTTCAACAGCTGAAGTTTCATCTGCGCCTGCAGCTGCGGTTAATGGACGTGGTCCACGTAATCAACCAAAGCGTAAGGGTCGTAAGTAAGGTCTTTTGTGGATACCTTGATAGCACCTGTAATCAGTGCTCTCAAGGAAAACCATGCCTCAGTAAATGGGGAGGAGGTGTCACGCGCCTTTGAAGTTGCGCGTGATGCCCACGAAGGTCAGTTACGTAAATCTGGAGAGCCATATATAACTCATCCGGTTGCAGTCGCAGAGATCTTGGCCAACTTAGGTCTTAATCCCGCGACGATAATAGCCGCGCTCTTACATGACACCGTTGAAGATACTCAGTACTCCCTTGTTCAGTTGCGACAAGATTTCGGTGATGAAATAGCAAACCTTGTTGATGGCGTAACGAAGTTGGACAAACTGACTTACGGTCCTACAGCAGAGGCTGAAACTGTTCGCAAAATGGTGATTGCGATGTCTCGCGATATTCGAGTTCTCGTAATCAAATTGGCCGATCGCTTACACAATGCACGAACCTGGAAGTTCGTGTCTCCCGAAAGCGCTACTCGTAAGGCGCGGGAAACTTTAGATATTTACGCACCCTTGGCACACCGTTTAGGTATGAATGCCATCAAATGGGAGCTTGAGGATCTGTCTTTCGAAGTTCTAGAGCCAAAGAAGTTCGAAGAAATCTCACGCCTAGTTGCAGAACGTTCGCCATCGCGAGATAAGTTAACTGAGGAAGTTATCTCGGCCGTTAAAGAAGATTTAGCACGAGACAGTATTGAATCAACGGTTACCGGTCGTAAGAAGCACTTCTTCTCGGTTTATCAAAAGATGGTTGTTCGTGGTCGAGAGTTCAATGATATTTATGATCTGGTAGGCATACGTGTTCTAGTAAATGATGTTCGTGATTGCTACGCAGTACTTGGTTCGATTCACGCTCGCTGGAGTCCAGTACCTGGTCGTTTCAAGGATTACATTGCGATGCCTAAGTTCAACCTCTACCAGTCCTTGCACACCACTGTGATCGGACCGACAGGTAAGGCTATCGAGATACAAATTCGCACCTATGACATGCATGCACGTGCAGAGTTTGGTATCGCGGCGCATTGGAAATACAAACAAGGTCCGGAAAATTCAGAATCATCACCAGAGATGTTGTGGTTGCGTCAGTTGCACGAATGGCAAAAGGAGACCGAAGACCCTTCCGAATTCCTTGAAGCCCTTCGCTTCGATTTAGGTTCACCAGAAGTTTTCGTATTTACACCTAAGGGAAGTGTTGTTGCGCTTCCGGGTGGTTCGACTCCAGTTGACTTTGCCTTTTCGGTGCACACCGATGTTGGTCTTCGATGCGCGGGTGCAAAGGTAAATGGTCGATTGGTTCCGCTTGAATCTCGTCTTAATAACGGCGATGTTGTTGAAATCGTGACGAATAAGAGCGAATCAGCTGGTCCAAGTCGTGATTGGCTCAACTTTGTAAAGAGTCCACGTGCGCGTTCAAAGATTAAGGCTTGGTTCAGTAAAGAACGCAGAGAGGAAGCGATCGATGCTGGGCGTGAGTCAATTGCTCGTCAGATGCGTAAAGCAGGGCTTCCGTTGCAGAAGATCTTTGCAGGACATTCTTTACTGGAACTCGCACACGACCTTCGTTATTCCGATATAGAAGGTTTGTATTCAGCTGTAGGTGATGGTCATGTATCTGCTGCATCAATCATCGACAAATTAGTCGCCTCGATGGGTGCAGAAGATTCACATCCTGAGCCAACTATGGATGTTCTACCAAACAGGGCACCAACAACTCGCCGTTCAAGCAACGCGGTAGATGTTGAAGGTACTGATGATGTTTTGGTAAAGCTTGCTCGTTGCTGCACTCCCGTACCAGGAGATGTGATTATGGGTTTCATTACAAAGGGGAGTGGAGTTTCGATTCATAGATCGGATTGCACCAACGCATCAGATCTGCAGAAACATCAATCAGATCGTGTTGTAAATGTTAAGTGGCGTACTGGCGCTGCATCAATCTTTTTGGTTAACATCCAAGTGGAGGCACTTGATCGTGCCTCGCTCTTGGCTGATGTCACGCGTACTTTGTCAGAGCAGCATGTAAATATCCTAAGCGCAGCCGTAAGCACCTCGAAGGATCGAACCGCCTTCTCACGCTTTACCTTTGAAATGGCGGATGCAACGCATTTAGATGCGGTGTTAGCCGCGGTGCGTGGAATTGAAGGTGTTTACGATGTTTACAGAACCACTAACAATTAACTGTTAGTTAAATTCAGCAAGACCCTTTTCAGCTTCTGCAAGCCACACCTTACGAGCAGCAGCTGACTCAGAAGCTTCAGTTGCCTTCTTCGTGTTTCCACTAGCTGCAAACTTAGCGGCTGCCTTTTCATAATTGGCAATTGATTCAGTCAATTGCGCAACAACTTCTTGGGCACGCTTCTTTGCGGCTGGATCTGTCTTGCGCCAGATTTCGGCTTCCGCTTCCTTGATCGCAGATTCAACCGCAGCCACGCGAGCATCCAGTGCTGCGCGCTTGTCGCGGTGAGTCATGCCAATTTTTTCCCATGAACGAAGGTGATCATTAAGGGCTTTGCGCGCTTCCTTCACATCAGAAATAGGAAGCAGGGCTTCAATCTTTGGAAGAAGCTCTTCGCGCTTGATCAAGTTAGCAGCCATTGTTACATCGCGCTTTTCTAGGTCAGCGTTCTTGGCGGTGAAGAATTGATCTTGCGCTGCCTTGAATCGTGTCCACAACTTTGTATCATCATTCTTCTTACCGCGACCAGCTGCCTTCCACTGATCCATAAGAACCTTGAAGCGCTTGGCGGTCGGAACCCATTCAGTAGATGTTGCAAGCTTTTCAGCCTCTTCAACAATTTTCTTCTTGGCATCTGCAACAACCGATTGAGTTGCTTCAAGTGAGGCAAAGTGGGTGCGACGACGCTTATCAAACTTATTGCGTGATGAAGAAAAACGCTTCCACAAATCTGCATCGGCCTTCTTCTCTAGGCGAGGTGCAGCTTTCCATTCATCTAACAGGACCTTCAGACGATCGCCGGTAGCTTTCCAGCTTTCAGATAGCGCTAGTGATTCCGCTTCAGCAACAATCTTTTCCTTTTCAACAATTATTTGCTCACGGCGAGCAGCCTTTGCAGCGGTCTCTGCCGCTTTCTTAGCTTCGTATGCTTCGCGATGTCCTTCGATCAAAGGCTCGATTTGTTCAACTGATGCCGCAAGAGCTTCTAGATTGCCAACGCCGTTGAGCTCCTTGACCTGCTCGCGCAACTTCTTAACCGCTGCATATGCATCTGAAGGAACCATTGCACCGCTCTTAATGCGAGCAGCGAGTAGCGCAACTTCGCCGGCCAGGACTTCAAATTTGCGAACAAAGTAGGCGAGCGCCTCTTCTGGACTCTTTCCAGGATATGAACCAACAGCCTTTTCACCCTGAGGTGTTCTGACAAAAACAGTTCCATCATCTGCTACTCGACCAAAAGCCGAAGGATCTCCAATTAACGCACTTGCAGCGCTAGCCTGGTGTGGGAAATTCATATCTGTCATGAGTGTGATCCTTTCAGCGCGTTACCTCGGTGTGAGGCTCGCTATATGTGAGTGCGATGGTGAGAAGATTTGCATCCTCTAAGCGTGGGTCGAGTGTGGATTGATAGGTCAAAAGGTACCCTGTCTCATGGTTCGAGCGTCAATCGAGCCTCAATTGAGCGTGAATGAGGGGGTCTATCGGTGCTTATTGACTCCTTCGCCGCCCCTATGTTTGCCACCAACTGCTGGGTCATTGCACCCAACCGCGACAGCGAATGCGTTGTAATCGATCCCGGAATGCCAGATGTTTCAGGACAGTTAGAGGATCTACTGCGCAAGCACAACCTAAAACCTGTTGCAATCATTGCCACCCATGGACATCTCGATCACACCTTTTCAATCCAGCCAATTGCGGATGGTTATGCAATCCCGGCATACATCCACAGCGAGGATCGACCTTTTCTCGGTTCTCCTGAAAAGCTTCATGGTGAAGAGTTTGTTGCGACACTTTCAGGAATGAGTTTTGTTGAACCGATCGAAGTGAAAGAGCTTCGCAACGGGGAAGTAATTGATCTAGTTGGTCTCACATTCAAGGCGATTCACGCTCCTGGACATACTCGCGGCTCATTGATGTTTGAGGTTTCGGATGAAGTATTAATCAGCGGGGATGTGCTCTTTGCTGGTTCGATTGGTCGGACAGATTTACCTACAGGTTCAGCCAAGGATATGGAAGAAACCCTGCGAAAAAAGGTGGTGCCGTTAGCGGATCATCTCAAGGTGCTTCCGGGTCACGGGCCAGAAACTACGATGTCATATGAAAAGAAGAACAATCCTTATCTTAAGAGTTTGGTGGGACGTTACTAATGGCTCAACAAAAGATTTCCGCGCCTAAAGGTGTAAGCGAATATACCCCGCCACGTTCAAGCGCCTTTGAATTTGTTCGTGACTCATTAATTGCTCCTGCAAATAAAGCGGGTTATCAGCTAATTGAACTTCCAGTCTTTGAAGATACCGATTTGTTTAAACGCGGAGTCGGAGAATCAACCGATGTTGTTTCAAAGGAGATGTACACCTTTGAAGACAGAGGCGGTCGGTCAATAACTTTGCGTCCCGAAGGTACAGCTGGAGTAATGCGTTCGGTCATTGAACATGGCTTAGATCGTGGCCAACTTCCAGTCAAAGTGTGGTACTCGGGTCAATTTTTTAGAGCAGAGCGCCCTCAAGCAGGTCGCTA
The DNA here is from genome assembly GCA_046052005.1 of Actinomycetota bacterium. Classification (GTDB taxonomy): domain Bacteria; phylum Actinomycetota; class Actinomycetes; order Nanopelagicales; family Nanopelagicaceae; genus Planktophila. Next base: position 5,031 of record JBJONC010000010.1, on the reverse strand, counting down.
CCGACAGTTTTACCAAGTAGGAATCGAAGCTATCGGGCTAGATGATCCGGCGATCGATGCAGAGGTTATTGCGATAGCCGACGCGGGTTTCAAAGCACTAGGTCTTAAGAAGTATCGATTAGAGCTGACGTCATTAGGCGATGCCCAATCACGTGCGGCGCACAGAGTTGATCTGCTCAATTTCATCGCCACCTTGGATCTTGATGAAGCAACCGCTGCACGAGCAACTATCAATCCATTACGTCTTTTTGATGACAAGCGTGAAGAGATGAAGAAAGCGATGGAAAAAGCTCCATTGCTCATAGATTACTTAACCAGCGAGTCTCGCGACCATTTCAATCAGGTGATTTCATATCTAGATGCACTGAATATTTCATATGTATTAAACCCTCGAATGGTTCGCGGATTGGATTACTACACCGGAACAACTTTTGAATTTGTTCATGAATTACTGGGCGCTCAATCCGGAATTGGTGGCGGAGGACGATATGACGGATTGATGGAACAGCTTGGCGGTCAATCCCTTTCTGGAATCGGATTTGGTCTTGGTGTTGATCGCGCGTTACTGGCAGCAGAGGCTGAAGGCGTAATTGGTGCTGATGCATTTGTTTCAGATCTCTTCATTATTCCTCTTGGCGAAGCAGCCAAAGTTCAAGCATTGACACTGGCTTCATCGCTTCGCTTGAAGGGAAAGACCGTCGAAATCGCCTTTGGCGATCGAGCTCTTAAGGGAGCCATGAAGGGGGCCGACAAGAGCGGCGCCACGTATGTCATTGTTATTGGCGATTCAGAGATTTCAAGCGGAACGGTTGAGTTGAAGGAGATGAAAACTGGCGCCTCAACCTCGGTTAAGATTGACTCATTGTTCGAAGCTCTCGAAAAGTAGAATTAGGAAGTAAATAATGTTACGTACTCATGAAGCTGGTTCACTGCGTAAGTCTCACGCAGGACAGACTGTCACTCTTGCCGGTTGGGTATCCCGCCGTCGTGATCATGGTGGCGTAGCGTTTATCGATCTTCGTGATGCCTCAGGTTCAGTTCAGGTTGTCATCCGAGATGAAAAGGTTGCAGGCTCTCTTCGCGCTGAATGGTGCCTACTCATTACGGGCGAGGTTGTAGCTCGACCTGCGGGCAATGAGAACACAAACATCGCAACTGGTGAGATTGAGATTATGGGGGACACCGTCGTTGTTCTCTCAGAGGCAGCACCTCTTCCTTTCCCGGTTGATAGCGGTGATGACACCGATATCAATGAAGAGGTTCGTTTACGTTACCGATATCTAGATCTTCGTCGCGAAAAGCCAGCTCACAATTTGCGCCTGCGCTCAAAGGTGACCTCGACCATCCGTCGCGTCATGGAAGATGAAAACTTTCTCGAGATTGAAACTCCTTACTTAACCCGTTCTACTCCAGAAGGCGCACGCGACTTTTTAGTTCCAGTACGTCTGCAACCAGGTTCGTGGTACGCACTGCCCCAATCACCGCAGCTCTTTAAGCAGTTGCTGATGGTTGCCGGTATGGAAAAGTATTATCAGATCGCGCGTTGTTTCCGCGATGAGGATTTCCGTGCTGATCGCCAACCAGAGTTCACTCAGCTCGATATTGAAATGTCATTCATTGACCAAGAGGACATCCTTGCAGTTGCAGAAAAAATTGTTGCTCGCGTATGGAAGGAGGCGGTCAATTACGACATTCCTCTTCCGTTGAAGCGCATGACATATGCAGATGCGATGACACGTTATGGATCAGATAAGCCAGATCTTCGATTTGGTAACGAGCTCGTTGACCTAACCTCTTTCTTTGCAAATACACCTTTCCGCGTTTTCCAAGCGCCATATGTAGGCGCAGTGGTTATGCCTGGGGGAGCTTCATCAGCACGACGTGAACTTGATGCCTGGCAAGATTGGGCAAAGGCGCGTGGAGCAAAAGGGCTCGCATACATTCTCGTCAATGAGGATGGAACTCTCGGTGGTCCGGTATCGAAGAATATTTCTGAGGAAGAAACAGCTGGAGTTGTTGCAGCAGCAGGAGCAAAGCCAGGAGATGCGATCTTCTTTGCGGCAGGTGATCGCGTTTCGTCACTCAACTTATTAGGTGCGGTGCGTCTTGAAATCGGTAAGCGTTGTAATCTGATTCCAGATGGGCAGTGGGAGTTCCTCTGGGTTGTCGACGCACCAATGTTTGAACCTACCGACAATGGTGGTTGGACCGCGGTTCACCATCCATTTACAGGTCCAAAGCCTGAGTTTGCGGCAACCTTCAAATCAGATCCAGCATCTGCGTTGGCTTATGCATATGACATCGTTTTGAACGGAACCGAATTAGGTGGCGGATCGATTCGTATTCATGATCGCAACATTCAAAAGGATGTTTTCTCAGTTATTGGTTTGAGTGATGAAGAGGCAGCAAGCAAGTTCGGATTCTTACTCGAAGCCTTTAATTACGGCCCACCTCCACATGGTGGAATTGCGCTGGGTCTCGACCGAGTGTGCGCATTGCTAACTGGTTCGGATTCAATTAGAGAAGTTATTGCCTTTCCAAAGACAGCAAGTGGTGGAGATCCATTGACTGGTGCTCCAACTCCAATTACCCCTGCTCAACGCAAGGAAAGCGGAATTGATTGGGTGCCACAACCGAAAAACCCACAAGAGAGTTAAGGGTTCAGGTAGGCTAACAACATGGGTCCAGGTGGAATTGCAACAATAATCGCAGCCTCGTCATTGGCTGTCATCGCTATCGCTATTGCATACGTTGTAATTCGCGTAGGTCGTTTAATCGATGAGGCCAAAGCCTCTCTGAAAGCGCTCACCGATGAGACCGCGCCTTTGATCGACGAGGTTCACACCACGGTCACCTTGGTCAATGGTCCGCTGCACAGCATCAATCGTGTGAGCAAGAATATTGAAGAGATGAGTGAAAAGGTTTCAGAAGCTACTCAAGGATTTATGAATAAGAATGGCTCTGCAGTGAAGGTTGCAGGCGCACTTCTATCAGCGGCTCAGATGAATAAGGGTCGCGCCAAGAAGAAGAAGGCGGAGTGATCGCAACTAGTGGAATCCGCCGAGATCCGTTCGCGCTGGCTGCGCTTTTTTGAGTCTGATAATCGCCAAGGTTTAACTCACACCGTTGTTCCATCTGCATCTTTAATCGCGGATGATCCAAATTTGCTGCTTGTTAATGCAGGCATGGTTCCATTTAAACCGTACTTTCTCGGTGAAGTAACTCCGCCCTACAAGCGCGCAACTTCAGTTCAAAAGTGTGTGCGCACCCTGGATATCGATGAAGTCGGAAAGACAACGCGTCATGCATCTTTCTTTCAAATGTGTGGAAACTTTTCCTTTGGTGATTACTTCAAAGAGGGCGCAATCGCACTTGCCTGGGAACTGCTGACCCGTCCGATTGCAGATGGTGGTTACGGATTCCCTGAAGAAAAACTTTGGGTCACGGTTTATCTAGATGATGATGAGGCTGCAGATATTTGGCATAAGCAGATCGGTGTACCCAAGGAGCGAATTCAACGTCGCGATATGGCAGATAACTTCTGGTCTATGGGTGTACCTGGCCCATGTGGACCATGTTCTGAGATTTATTACGATCGCGGTCCGGCGTACGGTGTCGAAGGCGGACCGATCGCCGATGAGAATCGTTATCTCGAAGTATGGAACCTTGTTTTCATGCAAAATGAGCGCGGTGCAGGTGGCGGCAAAGATGGATATCCAATCCTTGGCGAGCTTCCAGCTAAGAGTATTGATACTGGCTTAGGCCTGGAACGAACCGCGGCGCTGTTGCAGGGTGTTGAAAATATTTACGAGATCGATACAACTATTCAAATCCTTAACCGTGCTTCGGAACTGACCGGTGTCAAATACGGTGCTTCCGAGAAATCCGATGTTTCTTTACGTGTAATTGCAGATCATGCACGCACATCAGCAATGCTAATTGGTGATGGTGTAACACCAGGAAATGAAGGCCGTGGTTACGTTCTTCGCCGAATGATGCGTCGAACGATTCGCAATATGCGTTTGCTGGGCTCGATGGATCCGATCATGTCTGAGTTAACTATTGCAGCGATCGGCGCGATGGGTCCTCAGTATCCTGAACTCGTATCTGACAAGAATCGCATCTTGGCGGTAAGTGCATCTGAAGAGGAAAGCTTCCTGCAGACATTAAAGAGCGGAACGCAAATCTTTGACCTTGCATCAACCGCCCTGAAGAAGAGCAAAAGCACCGTTTTGCCTGGCGAAGATGTTTTCAAGCTTCACGATACCTATGGTTTTCCATTTGATCTAACTTTAGAGATGGCTCGTGAAGAAGGTCTTAACGTTGATGAAGATGGTTTCCGACGTTTGATGAAGGAACAAAAAGATCGCGCTAAGGCTGACGCTAAAGCTAAGAAGTCGGGCCATACCGATGTTTCCGTTTACCGCGCTATCGCTGACAAGAGCGGAAAGACAGAATTCTTAGGGTATTCAAACGTCACCTCAGAATCGCAATTAACCGGAATTCTTGTCGACGGAGTTGGTGTCGCTTCAGCATCCGAGGGCGATGATGTAGAGATTATTCTTAATCGAACTCCGTTTTACGCAGAGGGCGGTGGTCAGCTTGCTGACGGCGGTCGAATTACTTTGAGCAACGGTGCAGTTATTGAAATTGATGATGTGCAATCACCGGTGCCAGGCGTTTCAGTTCACCGCGGTCGAGTTCTCAATGGAAGTGTTGAGGTTGGTTCAGATGCTTTAGCGGAGATTGATTCCGAGCGTCGTTCAGCAATCTCACGTGCACACACCGCAACTCACATGGTGCATAAAGCTTTCCGAGAAATTCTTGGCGAAACTGCAACCCAAGCTGGTTCAGAAAACTCTCCAGGACGTTTCCGTTTCGATTTCCCTGCAACAGGAGCTGTTTCAGCCTCCGTGCTAAATGATGTGGAATCTCGTGTTAACACCCTTCTGCTGGACAACTTAGAGGTGACCGCAGAAAGCATGTCTCAGGCAAAGGCTAAAGAGCTTGGCGCAATGGCATTGTTCGGTG
>JBJONC010000009.1:0-33160 GCA_046052005.1 Actinomycetota bacterium | reverse complement strand
TGTTTTCCCTGATGGGGGTTTGCTTCGTGAAGAACTTCAACTTCGACGCGATCAATAACAACACTAAATCGCTCCATGCTGTTGAGTTTTTCAGTTGCGATATCTTTGAAATCTTCTGCTAAATCTGCGTGACGTGTATGAATTTGAATCTTCATACTAAAAGGGTAGTACTAAGACCACCGCTGTCGCTAGAGCCGCAAGAAGAAAAGATTTACCTAGGATTACAAGTGCTGTCTTTCGGTCCGCAGCTCTGTCTTCCTTGCTAGCAACGCGCCTGATGTCGCCGAGCTTGCCAACATTGAAAGTTCCAGCGAATCCGTAGGCCAAGCAAAACTTTGAACGAGATTGCACAAACCCAACTGCAGCAACCATTAGAGGAAAGAAGATTCCTAAACGTATTTCTGTTGGAGCATCTACGGTGTTAAAGGTAAGTAAAGTTGAGATAGAGAAAAACAAACCAACAAGTGCAACTAACTGCCTTCGGCGGACCTCTCCCTTACCAATATTGCAGGTACCAGGGATGTACTCAACCTCAGGCATCTTCGAATTCATCCTCATCGACCCATGTATCTGCAACAGACTCGTCTTGGTGCTCTACCCACGATAAGAATGAAGCAACTGCGCGGAAAGCCAGCACAGTCATGGTTAGCGCTGCGAAGGATCGGCGGATGGCTTTGAACATAGGATAAAAATACTCGCTATTGCTCGAAAAATCTCTATAAAGTGCTGAGAGCCTGCTCGATATCCTGCCAAATGTCATCTACATGCTCACAACCAACAGATAAACGAATGAGTTGTTCTGGAACAGATGGACTTTCAAGAGCCCAGCGGCGACGACGTTCCCATAATGACTCAACGCCACCAAGGCTTGTCGCATGCGTGATCAAACGTGATGATTCGCAAACCTTCTCTGCTTGCGCTGCACTTCCATCAACTTCAAATGAGATCACAGCACCAAATCCTGGATAACGAACTTTGGTGATCTTTGCATGAGCTTGTAGTCGAGTAACAAGATCTTGTGCATTCTTTTCAGCAGCTCTAAAGCGAACTGGAAATGTGCGAATTCCGCGCAAAGCAAGCCAAGCCTCAAATGGGCCAGGAATTGATCCGTTGAAACGTCGCGCTTCATCTAAACGCTTAAATAGCGCTGCGTCAGTAGTGGATAAGGAGCCCAGAACTACATCGCTATGCCCAGCCAAAAACTTAGTTACGGAATGCATAACAATGTCGGCACCCATAGACAATGGCTTCTGCGTCAGAGGTGTTGCAAATGTGTTGTCTACTCCAACTCCGATTGTAAATTTCTTAGCAGCAGCAATAAGTGCAGGAAGATCTGCAATATCAAGACAAGGATTTGTTGGCGATTCCAACCACAGCAACGCTGCACCCTTCATCGCTGAAATAACTTCTTCAGTGTTAGTAATATCTACAAAACGAACCTCTAGACGTCCAGATGCGTGATGCTGGTTAAGCAATCCCATGGTTCCGCTATATCCCTGGTTAGATGCAACAACAGGTGCGCCGATGGGCAAAATTGAAAAGACCGCACTTATTGCTGCCATGCCGGATGAAAAGGAGAGTGTTTCTCCGCCTTCTAGTTCAGAGATCGCAGCTTCTAATGCGCTCCAGCTTTCATTTCCGTAACGTCCATAACCAACTGGACCGCCTGCATGATACGTAGATGAGAAAACAATTGGCGGATTCAAAGAAGCATCAGGTGCAGCTTCGGGACGTCCTGCAGTAACCGCAGATGTCTCGGGATGAAAGCTCATGACAGAAGTCTAAGTGTTAGAAAGGATTGCCATGGCCGCATTATGGCCAGGAATCCCACTAACTCCCCCACCACGCACAGCACCAGCCCCACAAATGAAGATGCGAGGATCATCGGTTTCAACACCCCATGATGGCTCTGTCCCATCCTCGCGGAAAGGCATCGATAGATCCTTATGGAAAATATTGCCTCTCGGAAGCGAAATAGCTTCTTCAATATCTAACGGTGTCTTCACCTCGATTGCAGCAATGACATCCTCGATCGGTTCAGCCAAGTAATCATTTAGTGATGCAAGTGCTGACTTCAGAGCAGCATCACGTGCAGTGTCATTATCTGCATCAAAAAGCGAGGCCGGCGTGTGTAAACCAAACAAGGTCAAAGTTTGATAACCAGCATCTTGTAGCTCCTGACTCAAAATTGATGGGTCAGACAAAGTATGGCAATACATTTCGATCGGCATCTTGGTTGGCATTACACCGGATTGTGCATCGCTATAGACAGACTCGAATTGAGTAAAGCTTTCATTTGCATGAAAAGTTCCAGCAAAAGCCAAACGTGGATCAATTCCAGATTTAAGCTTTGGCAAACGCGTCAACAAAATGTTTATCTTCATCTGTGAGCCATCAAGACTCTTGGGCGCAGGTGTTCCACGCAGCTTTGCTAATACTTGTGGTGCGGCATTAGAGAGAAGGTAATCCCCTGCGATTTCCTCACCCGTTTCGATTTCAACTTCAACACCAGTAGCTGTAGAAACAACTTTTGCAGCTCTGGAATTAAGTGAAATCTCTACGCCGCTTTCGGTGGCAACGCGCACAAGCTCATTTACAAGCGCTCCCATTCCACCCTTTGGGACTTTCCACTCGCCAGTTCCATTTCCAATCAAGTGGTACAAAAAGCAAATGTTTGCTTGCAAATCAAAGGCGGATGCAAAAGTTCCAATAAGTGCATCGGTTAAAACAACACCACGAACAATGTCATTGCTGAATCTTTCAATAATGGCTTTGCCAATTGGCTCCTCAACTAAGTACTGCCAAATAGGGTCTAGATCGATCTCTTTGCGCAACTGTGTTCGAGTCTTTAATGGCTCAAGAAGTGTTGGGGCAATGCGTTCAGCAAATTGAGCAACTTCGGCGTAAAAATCCTGCCAGGCTTGTCCTTCTTTTCCGGATGGATCTAGCTCTAGAAATGAGCTTTCGGTCTTTGCATCCCAAGCCCGTGAAACATACAACCCTTTATTGTCCCCATATGGCGTGTAACTAGAGACTTCGCGCGAGACGCATTCAAATGAAAGACCTAGATCGTTAATGATTTTGTCTGGCAAAAGCGCGATCAAGTAGGAATACCGGGATAAATTTGCATCGTATTCAGGGAAGGTTTTTACGCTTTGAGATGCCCCACCGATTTCAGGGTTTGCTTCCAGGATCCTGACTGACTTACCTGCGCGAGCTAAATATGTTGCAGCAACTAAACCGTTATGACCGCCGCCAATAATGACAACATCATATTTCTTGCCTGTCATTAAATCGCTCGAGCGATGCGGTGGATAGCTTCAGTAATGATTGTTGGGCTGGTTGCAAAGTTTAAGCGAACATATTGAGAACATTGTTTTCCGTAAATATGACCTGGATTGAAAGCAACCCTTCCCTTAGTTAACAAGGTTTCTGTTGGATTTTCACCCAGGTTGAGTGCTTCGAGATCCAGCCAAGCTAAATAACCATTATCTGGAATGTGATATCTAACTGATGGAAGTAGCGACCCGAGTAACTCCTTAATCATGTAACGATTGTGATCCAAGTTCTCGAGTACTGAATCCAGCCACACTTCGCCTTCGGCAAAAGCAATCGCTGTCGCAAAGCCACCCAACAACGATGCTCGATAGTGAACCGCCATTGGCATTGTTGCTAAACGATTATTGATAGTCTCGTTTTGCGAGACGATAATTGCACACTTCAAACCTGCGATATTCCAACCTTTAGATGCGGCGGTTACCGTAACAGTTACTGATTCTGCATCTGGTCCTAGGTTCAACATTGGAACAAAGTTCTTGCCCTTAAAGGTAAGCGGGGCGTGAATTTCATCGCTAATGACCAGAACGTCATACTTCTTGGCTAACGCAACGATTCGAAGTAGCTCTTCTTTACTGTAAACGCGACCTAGTGGGTTATGCGGGCTACAGAGAATGTGGACCTTCAGTCCGGCTGCGTACGCCTTTTCAATTCCATCCCAGTTGATTTCCCAAGGGTTAGCGGATTCATCACCTGTACGTTCAAATGGAACATCAACCAGATTAAGTTTTGTTTCATTAATCCAGTTATAAAAATTTTGATAGACAGGTGAGCTTAAGAGGATCGAATCACCAGGGTTAGTAAATACGCGCAAGACCTCAACTACTGCTACTCCGACATCAGTTGCTGCTCTGACTTGAAGTGGGTCAACCGTCCAACCCCAACGCTTTCCGGCAAACTGCGCAAAACCGGTGCCAAGTTCAGGAATCAAGCCCAAGTAACCAAGATCGGATTTTGCAACCATTTCAGTTAAGAGATCGCGAATTGGTTGAGCTACGGGGTAATCCATTTCAGCAACAGGCAGGGGAAGAACATCATTAGGAAATGCCCGCCACTTTTCACTTCGATGAGTTAAAAGTTCTGACAAGTTTGGCGCTGAGACTGAATGATCACTCATGCCCATAAGGCTACCTCAGAGAGCTTGCTCTTCGGGAGTCAATCGTCGAGTTGAATTTCTTACAACCAAGGTTGTTGGCAGAACAAGTGATGGTGGATCAATCACAGGCTTGCGCAATCTCTCCATGATTGACCAAGCGGCCATCTCGCCCATCAAAGTAACCGGCTGTTCGATAGTTGTGAGCTCTGAAAACTCCGCCATTTCATGACCATCAAAACCAATAATCGATATGTCATCGGGTGCTTTCAAACCATGACGGCGCAAGGCTTGCATCGCTCCCATCGCCATTTCATCAGATTCACAAAAGATTGCGGTTGGGCGGTTTGGGCGAGCTAATAAATCATCCATTGCACGTGATGCGGTGTGCATAGTGAAATCACCATGAATCTCACGTGAAGGAAGCCATTCCAAGCCATTTTCAGCCAATACCTGCATAAAACCTTTACGGCGATCTTGTGGAACGGAAAAGTTAAAGGGATCATCTGGGCGGCCAGACATTAAACCTATTTTCTTATGCCCCTGATTTACTAAATGTTGTGTGGCAGTTCTTGCACCCGCGACATCATCAATCTTGATTGACGCACACTTTTCATGCTCCATGCCAACAAGTGCAATCGGAATACCGAGCGAGAGCATGGAATCAAACTCTTCTTCAGTTGGAGGCAAGGAAATAACAATCAGTGCATCGACGCGACCCTTAAGGAGTTGGTGCTGAAAAAGTCGTTCGCGACCCTTCATTTGGCTGAAGTTATAAAGCAGCAGATCGAGGCCCGCTTCGCGCAAAGCTTGCTCTGCACCGCTAATAACTTGTGAAAAGTACCAACGTGAAATGTAGGGAGCCACAACTCCGACAGAGTTTGTTCGACCGCTCGAAGCGCCTTGACGTTCAGTATTGAGCGGATAGTTCAACTTCTCCGCAGCGGCGATGATCTTGTCTCTGGTCTGTTGATTTACATGGTGAAGGCCGCGAAGTGCGCGTGAAACGGTGGCGGTAGATACGCCTGCCTCTTCAGCAACCTCTTTAATTCCCGCCAACTCATCACCACCTTCCATTAGCCCTGATAAATCCTGCAACAACTTCTGCAAGAAATCCTGCAACAACTGTAAAAGTACGGCAAAGGTGCTGCAATAAGCAATACCTCCGAAGTAACAGGAGTAGATTGAGCACATGAGCAATCAAATTGAGACCCAAATCGATGTATCCCTTACCGAGCGCAATCGCCTAACCGCCTTTTTCCGCATCATCCTGGTTGTGCCAGCGCTGGTATTCCTAGCCTCCTTCTCTCCCACATCTGCTTTTTCAGAGGACAACCTTGGAATTTACGCCGGTTTACTTGCTCTTCCTGCAGCCCTGGCGATTGTTATTCGACAGGTGTATCCAAGTTACGTATTAGCTTTCAACGAGGCGCTGCTCTCATTGCAGACCCGCGTTGATGCATACCTACTGTTACTAACCGATGAGTACCCATCAATCGAAGAAAACGATGTTGTCAGTGTGACTTTCCCAGAAGTTGATGCGAAGCAGTTGAATCGTTGGCTTCCGCTGATCAAGTGGCTGCTGGCTTTGCCTTTGTACTTAGTTGGAATTGTTTACGTCATTTACGCAGCACTACTAACTCTTATCGCTTGGTTTAGCGTTTTGTTTACAGGAAATTACCCAGAGTTTTGCGCCGAGGGTGTAGTTGGAACAATCGCTTACTGGAACCGAGTAGCTGGGTACGCCTTGCTCATGGTTACAGACGAGTACCCAACCTTTTCTTTGTAATTAATGGCGGTCCACTCTGCGCAGAAGATGCGCCGAATCGTCGCTGAGGTATCCCAGATTGATCCTAAGTTTGCTGCCTTAATTGAGCGTCGCCCATTGTGCACATTGGGGCGAAGCGAACCGAATGAATCCCACTTTGAATCACTTGTGAGTTCTGTAATTTCGCAACAGCTTGCCGTAAAGGCAGCTGCGACTATTCATGAACGCTTGGTGAAACTGTGCAAGGGCTCCGTAACTCCACGTAAGTTAGTAAAACTAAGTGACGAACAGTTGCGCGAGATTGGCGTATCTGGTGCAAAGACTAGAACTATCAAAGGAATCGCTACAGCTGCCATAGATAAATCAATCCCCATCAATGAAATTGATCAAATTCATGATGATCAAGAAATCTTTGATGCGCTTACATCTATTTGGGGTGTTGGTCGTTGGACCGTTGAAATGTTTATGATGTTTCAACTTGGTCGTCTCGATGTGTGGCCCACTGGTGATTTAGCGGTGCGCCGAGGCTGGGACATGATTCATGGCTCAAAAGAGGAAACAACCGCAAAAGCTTTGGATCTCAAGGGCGAAAAGCTGCGTCCTTATCGAAGCGTATTTGCTTGGTACTGCTACCAGGCCATACATGAATCAAGAGGGCTTGATTACTGACGTTCCTCTAGAACTAGCGCAACAGAGTTAATACACCAGCGTTGATCTGTAGGAACTGCATACCCTTCGCCTTCAAACACATGGCCCAGGTGAGAACCGCAAGCCGCGCAGCGAACTTCGGTGCGAATGCGTGGAGCTAAAGATCGATCCTCTAATAACTCAACTGCATCATTAGCTGTTGGTGCATAGAAAGATGGCCAACCACATCCTGAATGAAACTTTGTTTCGCTTCTGAATAATTCAGCCGCACATGCTTTGCACTTGTACACGCCGATGGTTTCAGTTTCTGTGTACTCGCCAGTGAAAGCAACCTCTGTTGCTGCATTACGTAGAACTTCATATGACAATGGATCTACACGTTGTGCAAGTTCGGCTTCATCGATCTTTACTGGATACTCTTTTTCGCTCATGATCTATGCAACCGTTTCTGGGTATGGAACACCCGTGCTTGAATGGCAATCGTAACCATTGGGATTCTTCTGCAAATACTTTTGGTGGTACTCCTCTGCTGGGTAGTACTCGACTCCTTCTGCACTAAGAATTTCTGTGCAGATTGTGTCCATACCCGCAGCTGTTAATGCATCTTGATACATCTGACATGAAGCGAGCGCTACCTGCATCTGCTCATGAGATGTCGTGAAGATAGCGCTGCGATACTGAGTTCCGATATCTCCACCTTGTTGATTAAGCGAAGTTGGATCATGCATCGTCCAAAACTCTTGAAGTAAACGAAGGTATGAAACCTTTGAGGGATCGAAGACGACCTTCACCATCTCGGCATGTCCAGTAACACCCGTGCAAACCTGTTCATAGGAAGGGTTAGGGCGAATTCCACCCATGTAACCAACACTTGTCTCGACAACGCCATCCATCTGCCAGAAGCGACGCTCTGCTCCCCAAAAACATCCAGTTGCAAAGTACGCGGTTGAGTTCATGCGTGAATTGTTGCAGTATGCACACATCTTCGCACCCGCTGATAACCTTCATGCTGACCCGATGAGCCCCCGTAGCTCAGGGGATAGAGCACTGCCCTCCGGAGGCAGGTGCACAGGTTCGATTCCTGTCGGGGGCACTTGAGATAGATCACCCTTAATTTGAAAACTCTTTCCCATTCATCCTTGTATAACACCGCCACACAGTGGACAATTAAGACCTTGCACGCACAACTGTGTGTATTAACACCCTCACTTTCTTTGTGAGCTTCCCTAAGGAGACATGCGATGGATTGGCGTCATCAATCAGCGTGCCGTGATGAAGACCCTGAGCTTTTCTTTCCAGTTGGAAATACAGGTCCAGCCCTCACTCAAATCGAAGAGGCAAAAAAGGTGTGTAACCGTTGCATCGTTAAAGAGCCATGCCTTGCATGGGCACTTGAGAGCGGTCAGGATGCTGGAGTCTGGGGCGGTTTATCTGAAGATGAACGTCGCGCACTGAAGCGTCGCGCTGCACGTAATCGCGCTCGTTTAATGGAGCAGCAAAACCAAATCTAAAGCGGGAAGCGCAACTTTGCTTGTGTTCCCTTGTCTGTAGATTCTAATTTCAGCTCACCCTTTAATTCATTTTCAGTTAGTGTGCGCACAATTTGTAATCCCAAATTAGATGACGTCAGCAGATCAAAACCTTCTGGCAATCCAACTCCATCATCGGAGATCGTGACTAAACCTTCATTGCTATATCGCTGAAGCTCAATCTTCAAATGAGTTCCCGATTCGTACAGGCCATGCTCCAAGGCGTTATGGATGAGCTCTGTAACAACCAATGACAACGGTGTAGCCACACGTGATTCTAAAGAACCGATTTCGCCAATTCGCTCAATAGTTAATTCGCCCATTCGAGGACTTAGCTCTAAGGCGTGGGTAACTAGCGAACTAAGAACTTCATCAAATGCCACCGTGGTTTGGGTGCTGTTTGAAAGGGTTTCATGGACAACCGCAATCGATGCGATACGACGAACCGCTTCATCTAGAGCTGCAGCTGCTGCTGGATCTTCGATTCGGCGAGATTGCAATCGCAGCAAAGCCGACACCGTCTGAAGGTTGTTCTTAACGCGATGGTGAATCTCTCGGATAGTCGCATCCTTTGTTACTAGCTCGCGATCTCGTCTGCGCAGCTCAGTTACATTTTGAAGCAGAACTATGGCTCCGATTTTGTCGCTACCAATAATCAATGGCAGAACCAATAAATCAATAGTTGCGCCTTGATTATCAATTTCTACCCGTTGTAACTGCTTTCCATTAAGACGTGAGCGCACACCTTCTTCAGATGCATTTGCAGATGCAGTAACAACCTGTTCTGCAACCTCGCCAAGGTTTCTTCCCTCTAAATCTCCACGCCAGCCCATGCGAGAAAATGCTGACTTTGCGTTAGGGCTAGCAAATGAAATCGCAGAATTCGCATCCAAGCGAATCATTCCATCGCCTACGCGTGGCACTGGTTCAAAGAGTGATCCAGCATCCTTATATGGAAAAGTTCCTTGGGCGACCATTTGATACAAATGCTGCGCAACTTCACGATAATTACTTTCAAGCTTTCCGGATCCCCGTGAATGCTCCACATTTCTGTGGCTTGAAATAACCGCGATCACTTGGCCCTCGAAAGTAACGGGAATTGTTTCACTCTTTACAAGCATCTCCCCTATTTTTTCAGGATCGATTGAAGTAACAATCTCATCACCTGAAAGCGCTTCGTCAATACCAGGTTTTGCTCCCCATAAAACTTCATCACCAATAACATCATTGATAAAAACTGTTGAAGTAGTTGTTGGGCGAATATGCGCGACTGCAATGTGACCCGTTGGCCACATGGAAACATCCTTACGAATCGGCACCCACAAGATTAAATCTGCAAAGGAAAGATCCGATAGCAACTGCCAATCTGCAATTAACTCTCGGATTCGGTTGGCTTGATCAATTGTGATTGTTGTTCGTGCACCAAGCAATTTTTCCAGCTGGAACATCGTTACTTCCACTCCGCCAAGTGAAGCTCGATCTCTTGGGTAGCAAACCACACCAATTCGTCATCACCTTGGAAGGCAAGTAGTGCACACTGTAATTGATCCCATGGAAGCGCAGATTTCAAAGTTACTGAATCTTCATAGCTTTCAGCGATTTGTTCATCGGTAATTTCAAAGGCTAGAACGATTCCGGGTGCACCCTCTGAAAGGCGAAGCTCAAGCGCCTCTTCTCCTGCAGCGATCGACAAAAGGTATTCGAGTTCTTCTTCATCGCAATCTAAATTTTCAGCGACAAAGGCTTGGGTAGGAGCGAAAACCTCATCGGCATCAAAGCTCTTGCTCTGCACAAAGGCCTCAAGATTCTTGTGGCTGATGGGAAGGTATGCGCGCATTCACCCATAGTAATAGATCCTAAGAAATGATTTCTCTGGCTAATTCTGCGATCGATTTACGAAGATTTGAGCGCTCATTGGTCTCAAGAAGGGTTGCATGTTCATCCTCAGCGGCTTGAGCAGAACGGTTATCTTCCTTAATGCTTCGAACACGTACTGGCTTCAAAGCGGTAGTGGTCGTTAAGAATCTAGCCATTTGAGCATCTCCCCGTTTTCCAGGCGATTTCATATTTTGAGTAAAACTTAACTGCGCACGAATCGAAGTCTGTTGTAGCAAATCAATGACTTGGCAAAGCCTGTAATGTCCTAAGTGATCTGCGCGCGAGGTAACCATTAACTCATCAGCCTGATCGCAACACCACGTTGTCATGTTGGAAGTCCATCGCCTATCGGTCAAGCGATTTGATAGGCCAGATATCGAACCAATGTCGATGATAATTACATCAAAGTGATCCATCGCTTTGTCCATGAAACTTTCTAACTGATCAGCTGATTCCTGTGTTATCTCAGCTAAGGCTAGATTGGGTGCAATCGATTTCCACGTCCCACCCTCGGCAATATTTCGCATCGAAAGAACGGGTGCGATAGATGGTGCTCGGAAATTTGCCTCAATCAACAGGGTGGATTTTTCAATCACACTTAACTCCATCGCAAGATTAAGAGCAATCAAGGTGCATCCGGTGAAGCTACCTGCAGATGAAACCGCAATCACCTTTGAGTTTCGAGCCTTGCGCTGCGTGATTGCGCTCGACCGCACCATGGGGGCACGCACAAAACCGCGCACCAATGAGATTAAATCTGTCCCGACCGTTGGCAACGGATGAAGAGTCTCGAACTCTCCATGTGCCGTGTTGGGAATTGAAAAACCAATTACTTGGCGCACCGATGTGTGTAGTTCGTCGACAACTTTCGTACCAATGCCTGGCAGATCATTTCCATAGATCAAGAGCGCATTGGCAGCGATTGCCTGATTAGCTTCGCAATAAGCGCGAAGTGAGCCCCAATCGATCGCTCTAAAGATGACATTCCAACCCTGCGCAAACAAGGTTCCCGCAACAAAACCTTCAGCTTCAGGATTGGCAATTGCGGTAATTACTGTAGGCATTTCAAGCTCAGACATATGAACGCACCACAACTAGGCGACCTTGTGTTGTTGCGCTGAGTAAACGAAGTACCTGCGTTTCTTCAATGGCAACACTGATTGAAACATCTCCGCCAAGCGCGTTCTTTGAATCATCTAAGCCGATTACAGTGACCGCCCCCAGAATCAAAATTGGATCAACTATCGCTTCTCCATTTCGAGAATCAAGTACCCAATAGATATCAACGGGATCACCTAAACCCACACCAGAGGCGAGATCTAAAGAACGCAAACTAATTGGGACGGCACTTGTTGCCAATGAATCACTGGCGTTTGTCACATCTGAAACTGATAAGACTTCATCAGGAGCCATTGTTCGTTTCGCAACTAGCCCAATTACCTGATCAGCGGTACTTAAATAGTTTTGAGCGCTACTCGATAGATTCATGTGTACCGATCGAATGTCAGAGGATGCGATTGCATGCCCAGCAGTAATTGGGCTGGCCAGCACCCAATAATCATCTCCTTTGTTTGAATATGTAGAAATAAAGAACGCCGAAGCAAAGGCGGCGATTATCAAGGTGATGGCCAAAGGCATACGTGCACTAAATGAGCTCTTGTTGTTTTTCATATGCGTACCCAAGGGGCTGCCGACTCTCAAGCTGATGATTTATCCACAATCGGTCAAAGGTATGAGTTAACTCGAGACTAAAGAGTGAGTTTGTCGCGGACGTGAGTGGAAAAGGTGTACTCATGACAACACAACGCGAGTACGAAGAGCTACCAACCTTTACAACAATAGAACTCCTGCCTGTATCTAGCGATCCTGATGAGGATTTCTTGCACCCAGTTCTAGAAATATTTAAGCCAGAGCCAGTTATTCAAGTGAGCAAAAAGCCACGCCTGTATTTGGTTCCAAGCATTTTTGGCGAGGAGTTTGATGCAGAGTTTGCCCCTCAACCAACATCAGCAAGTGCTCTTCCAAAGATAGAGCCGCTCATTCTTCAATTCATTCATAACGCTGTTGAAATTTGGTCAGGACGACGATCACCTCAACAGCTTCAACAGTTGTGTCATTACACAGT
The DNA here is from genome assembly GCA_046052005.1 of Actinomycetota bacterium. Taxonomy (GTDB): domain Bacteria; phylum Actinomycetota; class Actinomycetes; order Nanopelagicales; family Nanopelagicaceae; genus Planktophila. Next base: position 20,783 of record JBJONC010000009.1, on the reverse strand, counting down.
GTTTGGCGAGCTGCAGAGGAAGGCTGGAAGCATCAAGGAGCTAGGTCGAGTTCGAAAAACAAGAATCACTGAACCATTAGATGGCGTATGCGAGGCAACGGTAACGATTAGATTTGGAGATCGCTTACGAGTAGTTGCAATCAGGTTTGAAGGTTTAGACGGGCGCTGGTTATGCACCTGTCTAACGCTGATTTGAAGTTAAGCGGCGCCTCCGTGGCAACGCTTGTACTTCTTACCTGAACCGCATGGACATGGCGCGCTGCGAGAAACTTCGCCAGTTGTGCGAACACCTGATTCATCTGCAGCTGTGTACTGCAAACCTGCTTGAGGCAACTGCTTTGCCTCAAGTCCTGGTGCAACAACTTGGTTATTCGCGCTTTCGACAGTGACTTCGATATTAAATACGAAGCCTGCAATCTCTTCTTTAATTCCATCCATCATTGCTGCGAAGAGATCAAAGCCCTCTTTTTGGTACTCAACAAGTGGATCGCGTTGAGCCATTGCACGCAGACCGATTCCCTCTTGTAGGTAATCCATCTCGTATAGGTGCTCACGCCACTTACGATCAAGAACTGAGAGCAAAACCTTGCGCTCTAATTCACGCATAACCTCTGCGCCAAGTGCTTCTTCACGTTGTGCGTATGCCGCTTGGCAATCCTCAAGTACGCGAGCGGTAATGAAATCAGCATCTAGTCCAACTCGTGAACCTGCTTCAGCTTCGAGCTGTTCAATAGTAAATGTGATCGGATAAATGGTCTTGAGCGCTGTAAAGAGAGTCTCTAGATCCCAGTCCTCTGCATAACCTTCAGCGGTTGCTGCTGAGATATACGCGGTCAAAGTATCGGAAACAAAGTGCGCTACCTGATCCTTGATATCTGCGCCTTCAAGCACGCTGCGACGCTCACCGTAAATGACGGTGCGCTGACGATTCATGACATCGTCATACTTCAAAACATTCTTACGCATTTCGAAGTTCTGTGCCTCAACCTGAGTCTGTGCAGAACGAATCGCATTTGAAACCATCTTGGATTCAATCGGTGCATCATCTGGAAGTCCAGCAGCGGTCAAGAAACGTTCGACCATTCCTGAATTAAAGCGACGCATCAAATCATCTTGTAGTGAAAGGTAGAAACGTGACTCTCCAGGATCGCCTTGACGACCTGAACGTCCACGTAACTGGTTATCAATACGACGTGATTCGTGACGCTCGGTACCTAGAACATAGAGACCACCAAGAGCGACAACTTCTTCATGTCCCTTTTCAACCGCAGCCTTTTGACGTGCAATCTCTGCTGGCCATTCCTTTTCATACTCATCAGCGTTATCTACTGGAGAAATTCCGCGACGTTGTAATTCGAAGTCAGCCATAAACTCTGGGTTTCCACCCAACATGATGTCGGTACCACGACCGGCCATATTGGTTGCAACTGTTACAGCACCCTTTACACCTGCGCGTGCAATGATCGCAGCTTCACGTTCGTGGTGCTTTGCATTGAGAACCTCATGAGGAACTCCAGCCTTGCGAAGAAATGACGAAAGCTCTTCAGATTTTTCAACGCTGACAGTTCCAACCAAAACTGGCTGTCCCTTGCGATGACGCTCGACGATATCTGCAGTAACCGCAGCAAACTTTCCAACCTCGGTCTTGTAGACCAAGTCCGCGGAATCAAGACGTTGCGATGGTCGGTTAGTTGGGATTGGAACTACGCCCAGCTTGTAAATTTGGTGGAATTCAGAGGCTTCAGTTGTTGCAGTTCCTGTCATACCTGACAATTTGTCGTATAAACGGAAGTAGTTCTGCAATGTAATTGTCGCAAGGGTCTGATTTTCATCCTTGATTTCAATGCGTTCTTTAGCTTCTAGCGCTTGGTGTAAACCCTCGCTATAACGACGGCCAGCAAGCATGCGACCGGTGTGCTCATCGACGATAAGCAACTCGCCATTCATGACCACATAATCCTTATCGCGCTTGAAAAGCTCTTTCGCGCGAATAGCGTTGTTGAGGTAGCCAATCATTGGAGTATTAGCTGCTTCGTAAAGGTTTCCGATCTGCAATAGCTCTTCGACCTTAGTCACGCCTTCTTCAAGAATTCCTGAAGTCTTCTTCTTCTCATCTACTTCATAGTGCACATCGCGCTGAAGTTTCTGAACCAAATTAGCAAACTCTACGTACCACTTAGTCGCCTTGTCGGCCGGACCGCTGATGATCAAAGGTGTACGAGCTTCATCAATAAGAATTGAGTCAACTTCATCGACTACTGCGAAGAAGTGATCGCGCTGCACGCACTCATCAAGTGACCACGCCATGTTGTCGCGAAGATAATCAAAACCAAACTCATTGTTTGTACCGTAGGTAATGTCTGCTGAATACGCTTCGCGACGTTCTGCAGGTGTCATGTTGGCAAGAATGACGCCAACCTTTAATCCTAAGAATCTATGAACGCGGCCCATCCACTCGCTATCGCGTTCTGCCAAGTAATCATTTGTTGTAACAACGTGAACACCACGACCTGCAAGTGCATTCAAATAAGAAGGCAGGGTTGCAACCAAAGTCTTACCTTCACCAGTGCGCATTTCTGCGATATTGCCCTTGTGCATCGCTGCGCCACCCATAAGCTGAACGTCATAGTGACGCTGACCAAGTGTGCGACGACCAGCTTCGCGAACTACCGCAAAAGCTTCAGGCAGAAGATCATCCAGGGTTTCGCCCTTTGCATACCGTGCCTGGAATAGAGCGGTCTGCTCGCGTAGCTCTGAATCTGACATCGCTGAGAAGCGAGCCTCTTGAGCATTTACTAAGCCAACGATCTTGCTCAATTCACGAAGGATGCGTCCTTCGCCTGCACGCAAAATCTTGTCTACAAACGCTGGCATTGACCTGGCCTCTCAGTAAGGGTGTGACCCTGTTCCAAGCCCCTATCGTAGAGGTTGGGCCACGCAGGCAGTAACCGCAGAGACTGAGCCGATAGCGTGAAAACCCTGCGAATTAACCGCCCTGAAGGCCTCTCTGAGGGTTGCCCCCGTCGTCACCACATCATCAACCAGGATCAGCTCTCCCCTAACCCGTGATGAAAGCGCAAACGCCCCGGCGAGATTTGTTGCTCGATCTTGGCGATGCAAGCCACTTTGATCTTGCACCTTGCGAGAAAGCTCGAGGCAATCGATCATCTCAATTCCGGTGCGTAAAGATAATTTCTGAACCAAATCTACGATGAAACTCCTTCCACGCCGACGTTGCGAAGCTTTGCTCGACGGAATCGGAACCAGACGTGACACAGTTAAATCAACTTTAGAACGGGCAAGCGCCAGGCACAGTGCATCAATAATTAAATCATCAGCTTTCTTCAAGCCAGACTCTTTTGCAGCCAGAATGATCTTGGATGCGGTTGGCGTGTAGAGCAAGGATGAATGAACAGTTAAAGAATCCACTTTGGTTCGATAGTAATGCGGATGCCAACTGCTTCGACATTCAGAGCAAATGCTGGGACCTAATTGTTGACAACCAAAACATCTACTGGGAAACAAGAGCTGCGTAACTTCAGAAAATGCTGCCACGCGACAATCTTTGCGAAAATAATTAGTTGTAAATTTCTTACGGTAAAACTGTGGAAACTAAGCTTTGTAATCTTCTGGTTGTAGCGGAATTAAACGTTGATCGATTCTCTCCCACGTGCTGCGGGGCAAGGTCACCACAAAGTGAGCTCCACGTCCAGGACGTCCCCACGCTTCAAGTTCGCCATTGTGCAAACGTGCATCTTCAAGTGCGATGGAAAGTCCTAATCCAGTTCCTCCACGTGTGCGAGCACGCGATGGATCGGCACGCCAGAAACGATCGAAAACTCGGATCAAAGCGTTTTCATCTAGGCCGACACCATAATCTCGAACACCGACTGCTACATCATGTTCGCTTGCTTCAATACGAACATCGATCTGCATCTCTTCTGCATGATCAATCGCATTTGCCATGAGGTTACGCAAAATGCGCTCTACACGGCGAATATCCGCCTTAATCATCACAACTGGGGCTGAAGATTTTATGTAGATCTGGGTCTTACGCTCCTTGGCAACTAAGCTCAAATCATCTGCACAGCGCTGAACTAGTTGAACAATGTCGAAATCAACCGCTTCTAGTACGGCGACTTCAGCATCAAAACGAGAAACCTCAAGAAGATCTTCAAGCAAACGTTCAAATCGATCTAGTTGAGCTACCAATAATTCGGCACTTCTTGCCACGATTGGATCAAAACCATCTTTCGAAGAGTGAATGACCTCTGATGCCATGCGCAAGGTAGTTAAAGGTGTGCGAAGTTCATGTGAAACATCGGACACAAAGCGCTGCTGAACACGTGAAAGGTTTTCTAGGCGCGCAATCTGCTTTTCAATCGACTCAGCCATGTCGTTAAAAGCAATACCCAAAGTGGCTATTTCATCCTGGGAATCAACCTTTAAACGTTTTCCAAACTCGCCCGCAGTAAATTCAGTTGCAATTGCTGCCGCTTCACGTACCGGTTTTACAACCTGGCGAACCACCAGCCAAGTAATGAGAGCCACAAGGAACAGAAGCAAGAAACCAGTTAAGAAAAAGGAGCGACTAATCAGGTCGAGAGTCTTTCCTTGATTAGCTAAAGAGAAAATAATGTACATCTCGTACTGACCAGCGTTAGGAATCTGGACCTTTTGACCAATTGCAAGGCCCTTAACTCTGGTACCGGTCAAGTAATTCATATTGGTGTATTGATAAACAAGATCTGGCTTCTTGCGCACGCGTTCACTCAAAGAGGTTGGAATCGAATTTGGATCCAATAGGTTTGAGGCGATTTCGTAATTGTTATCCATTGTGTTGCCAGGACTGCGAATGAAAACTACTTCTCGTGCATTTTCATTTGCGGTCAAAGTCGTTGCAGAGCTAATAACGTCATCGACTACTTTTTGAACAACAGAATCCCGCTCCCCCTGAGCTAACAGGAATCGATACTCCGCGGTGAAAATTGTCGAACGGGCTTCAACCAGGGCGGTATTGAGATTTACCTCTTTAATGCCCCTAGAAAGCTGCGAATTAAGCAGAGATCCTGCGGTTCCCATAACAACCAGTGAAAGCACGACTGTTGAGAGGATGACCTTGATCGCTAGCGAATTACGAAAACGAGAATAGATTCGGTTCATTATTAGGAACCGCCCATCACTCCAGCTTTATATCCAACTCCGCGGACCGTAACCACGATTTCAGGATGTTCAGCATCGTGTTCAATCTTTGAGCGCAGGCGCTGAACGTGAACATTTACCAGGCGTGTATCAGTCGAATGTCTGTAGCCCCACACCTCGCTTAGCAATGCATCACGTGTAAAGACTCGGCCGGGCTCTTTTGCAAGTGCGACCAACAAATCAAACTCAAGACGAGTTAATGCAATCTGCTTCCCGCCACGAGTTACTTGGTGTGCTTGAACATCAATTGCAAGATCGCCAATTGTCAGTAAGCCAGAAACATCTGCGTTTGTTCGACGCAAACGAGTTCTGATTCGAGCGATCAACTCTGAAGGGTGACGGAATGGCTTAACCATGTAGTCATCCGCGCCAGCTTCTAAACCTTTTACAACATCCTGGGTATCACCTTTAGCTGAAAGCATGACGATTGGAACCATAGATTCTGCACGAATCAACTTGCAGACTTCGATTCCATCAAGGCCAGGCAACATAACATCCAACAACACTAAATCTGGTGGATTGTTACGGAATACATCCATGACCTCATCGCCACGACTTACTAGATCCACATCGATGCCGGCACCGGTTAAAACGATGCCGAGCATCTCTGCGAGATCTTGGTCGTCATCGACGACCATAACTAAAGTCATTAGCTACCGTGCTCCCAAGAGTTTAGGTACATATCTTGCGCAGGAGTTAGAACATCGATGCGTCCACCCATGCTGATCAACTTAAGTGAAGCAACTTCCTTGTCGATGTACGTAGGAACTTCATGAACACCTGGCTTCAAGTTCTTAGCTTCCTTAACTAGGTACTCAGCTGTTAGCGCCTGATCCGAGAATGACATATCCATTACAGATGCTGGGTGGCCTTCGGCTGCGCCTAGGTTAACCAAGCGGCCTTCAGCTAGAAGTAGTAAACGACGCCCATCTGAGAGTACATACTCATCAGTCTGGTGGCGCATCTTTGCATTCTTAGTCTTTGCATTCTGCTCAAGCCAAGCCACATCGATTTCGATATCAAAGTGACCTGAGTTAGCCATGATTGCGCCATCCTTCATAACTGCGAAGTGCTCATCGCGCAATACATCGCGGTTACCAGTCACAGTAATAAATACATCACCGAGCTTTGCAGCATCGATCATTGGCATAACGCGGAATCCTTGCATCATTGCATCAAGTGCCTTAGTTGGATCGATTTCAGTAACGATTACATCAGCACCCATACCCTTAGCGCGCTCTGCAACACCCTTACCGCAGTAACCAAATCCAGCAACAACAACAACGCGACCTGCAAGCAAGAAGTTAGTTGCACGGAAAACCGCATCTAGTGTCGACTGACCTGTTCCGTAACGGTTGTCGAACATGTGCTTTGTGTCTGTGTCATTAACGGCGATCATTGGGAACTGAAGCGCGCCATCCTTTGCCATCTGGTTAAGACGGATAACTCCAGTTGTTGTCTCTTCGCAACCACCTGCGATGTTTGGAATCAATTCTTTACGAGTTGTGTGCAAAGTGTTTACTAGGTCGCAACCATCATCAAATACTTGGTGTGGTTCGATATCAAGCGCTGCATTGATGTGCTTGTAGTAGCCATCACGGTCAACCGCGTTGCGAGCAAACACAGAAATTCCGTACTCGTGAACTAGAGCTGCAGCTGTGTCATCCTGAGTTGATAGTGGGTTTGATGCACATAGAGCGATTTCTGCTCCGCCAGCCTTCAAAACACGCATCAAGTTAGCTGTCTCTGTTGTTACGTGCATACACGCTGAAATTCGCACGCCTGCAAATGGTTGTGACTTCTCGAAGCGCTCACGGATTTGTGCAAGCACAGGCATGTTGCGCTCTGCCCACTCAATCTTGAGGCGACCCTGCGCTGCAAGTGATGCATCAGCGATGTCATGCTTTGGAAGAGTTGAAGTAACTGGAACGTTCACGTAAATCTCCTTAAATGGTAATCAAAGTATTAATTGGATACCTAAGGCGTAGGGCTCTACTGTGCTAGGCGGCTATAGGCATAGGTTACTGCCCTCATGCGAAAAGCTCGTACTGGAAAACGGGAATTAGCCGCGTATTAGCGAGAGAACCGCATCACGTACCGACTCCATCTGAGCCTGTGTTGAAGCCTCAACGTTAAGTCTGAGCAAAGGCTCGGTATTTGATGGGCGGAGGTTAAACCACCAGGTATCTGCATCGACGGTAAGACCATCGAGTTCATCAATCTGAACATCTGAACTTTCATAAGTGGCGCGCACTAGATCAGATGCTTTCTTGGTATCTGCCACCTTTGAATTGATCTCTCCACTGGCGTGATAACGATTGAAGGGAGCAAGTAGCTCGGACATGGTTGCAGAACTTTCGCCAAGTGCGGCAATCGCATGAAGTGCAGCAAGTGCACCACTGTCTGCCATCCAAAACTCCTTGAAGTAGAAGTGGCCAGAATGTTCGCCACCAAAAATTGCTCCACTTTCAGCCATCATCTTCTTTATGTAAGAGTGACCAACGCGGCTTCGCAATCCTTTGCCACCATTTTCCTCAATCACTTCCTTTACCGCTCTTGAAGAAATTAAGTTGTAAATAATATTTGAGCCAGGACGCTTCTTAAGCTCTCGCTGCGCAATCAAAGCTGTTAATGCCGAAGGATTAACCGCAACGCCGCGCTCATCTACTAAGAAGCAACGATCTGCATCACCATCAAAAGCCAAACCAAGATCAGCTTTCTGATCAATCATCGCCTGCTTTAAATCTTTGAGGGTTGATTCATCAAGTGGATTTGCCTCGTGATTTGGGAAGGATCCATCCAATTCAAAGTACATAGGAATAACTTCGCAATTAAGGCGGGCGAAGATGGCAGGCGCGGTATGACCTGCCATTCCATTTCCAGCATCAACAATTATTTTCAATGGGCGAATCTTGGATACATCAACGAGGGTCAAGAGATGATCTACATACTCTTCCAACATATTGCGTTGCTTCTCAACTCCGACATTTCGCAAAGCAATTGGAGAACCTTCACGGACAAAGTTTTCGATTGTTACCAATCCAGACTCTTTACCGATGGGGCGTGCCTTGCTCAAACACAACTTAATTCCGTTGTACTGGGCTGGGTTATGGCTTGCGGTAAACATGGCACCAGGCAGGCCTAATTTTCCAGAAGCAAAGTACAACATGTCTGTTGATGCTAATCCGATGCGAATGACATCCATTCCTTGCGATGTAGCACCCGCCGAAAATGCATCTGCTAATTCGGGCGAAGAAGGACGCATGTCTTCGCCAATTACGATTGTTCCGGGTTCGCGTTCGATCTGTAAAAAGCGAGCGAAAGCAACACCTGTGGCAAATGCAAAATCTGCATCGATTTCAGTTTCGACTAAGCCACGAATGTCGTAGGCCTTAAAGATATTTGGAATCTGATCCATGGTTACGAAGGAACCGCGCGTAAGTGTCCGCGACGACCAATTTGCTGCTGTGCAGAAGTTGATTGAGTAGGAGTAATTGGTTCAACATCCTTTGACGCAACTTCGCGAACCGCATCTGCGATCGCCATCAAGTCATCATCGCTTGGACCTTGAGAGGTTCCATCAAGCTCTTGCTTAATTACATTCCATCCATGCGGAACCTTTAAACGGGTTCCGTGAACGACGCACAAATCGTAGGCATGTGGCTCTGAATATGTAGCAAGTGGACCAACCACCGCAGTTGATTCGGCGTATACATAGGTCAAGGTCATGGTTGCATGCGATTTGCAACCAGCGCGGGAACAGCCGCGACCACCTTGTGTTCTCATGAGCGAAACATTAGTGGGAATTGGTGTGAAAACTTGGGATTCTCAAGGATTCAAAATGCGAATATTTGAGTCGGGTATCTCTACGCGAGTTAAAACGCTTCCAGCTGCTATTGGGAAGTATCCATAACCGTTAACAGAGGACACTAAGCCTCCTGCATAGGTCTTTTCGCCAACCTTAGTAATAGTGAATGAACGAGCCGCAGCTGGAACTCTCCATGTTGCAATATCTGTGCCCTTGATTGCATTGCGGATTACCTTGCCATTAACCAAAGTGACTTCAACGGCAACATTGATCTCCGATCCGGCAAAGGCGATCAGCGGAGAAAGCCCAGTAACCGCCATAGTGAACTCTGTGAGCTCTGGTGCGGGCGTGCTCCAGGTAAAGTCTTTTCTACCACCAATAACTACCGATGATTCCACTGCGGCAACAACCGGCTCAGTCGAAGTGATCTTCACTGCGAAGGCAGATGAAGAAATCTTGGGTGAAAAAGTAAACTCTGTAACAAGTCCAGCTGTGATCGATCGTGAGTTAAGACCTACCGGAATGAATACGCCATCGGCTGAAAGAAGTTCGACGGTAACGCTGGCATCAACTTCGCCAGGGGTTAAGAGACGTAATACATGTGCAGCTGCAGCGCCTTGTCCCGGCTTCTTTCCCTGGTTTGGAATTGCAGGAATTACCAGCGATCTGCTTGGTGCATTAATTGGATTAATTAAATCTCCACCCAATGCGCGCAAACCTTTACCCTGCTCATCAATCATAAATGCGTTGATCCGCCCTGATCGTGGCAAGACATTAACCGTCAAGGTCTTGTCACCTGGTGCAAGTGAATCTACTGGGATAACTAGGTAGTTCTTAGATGGAACATTCAGAGTACGCAGCGGTTGCTTTCCATTTTCAGTAAAAACGTTTACATCAACAACCGCTTCACTTAAACCACTGTTGACAACGATGAGTCGGCCTTTAGTTGTGATGTCAGCGCTAGCACCAACAAACCATTGTGATGAAGTTGGTGCAGAACACAAAGTTCCTCCCGCCCAGCTTCCTGAGCGACTCTGCCAAACCACAGGTGTACTTCCTTCAGAGTTGAATAACAAAGAATCCTTCATGACCGGAAGGCGCAAGACCTTCACCATTTCAGTTTTCGTGCTTCGGTTTTGTAATCTCTGGAATGGTGTTTTCTTGGATGATAAAGAGATCTGCGAAGCTAAACCTGGAAGCGTTGGAGGACAAACAACTGCAGGATAGTTTTCGGAGAAACTCTTCTTTGTAACCGCCACATTAAGGGCCGATGCAATTGTGATCGCAACCGCGATAAAAGCAATAAATCGAAGAGGGCGGGAGAAACTCATGCCAGCTCCTTCTCTGAGATATCGCTCTTACGTCGACCAGCAGGAAGTGCCATCACCAGGACAATCACAAAGATGATCAGCTGTAATGAAAGCCAACCACGACGCACAGTTCCATCGTGAATCAGTGAAATTTCACCAGGTTCTGTAACTTGGAAAGTTGGTAAACCCTGCTCATTCTTAGTGCGCTCTAAGCGATAACCGTTTTCTAGAATCTGCCATGAGCGGTTATATGTTTCAGTCAAAATAAGTGTTCCCGCTGATGGAACATATGTGCGTGCACCGACCTCGCCCGCTTCTAGCTCTTTGCGAACACCATCTGCACCGATAAACATCAAACGCGATGCTGGAGCGGTTACCTTCCAGACAACACCCAACGATGTCGCAGATGTTCTAGAGAAACCACCAAGTCCGTCAATCGAACGAATAATCTCGCGCTTAAAAGGCGACTTTACGTAAAGATACTTAACACCATACTCGCTCAAGGTTGAACTACTTGAGACACCCGAACCATCAATCAAGCCACGAGCAGCATCTGCGATCGCAGGTGTTTGTGCCGGTGCTACATCTGGTTCACCCAATGAAATATCTCTGCCACGAGAAACGTAATACTGAATCTTCTTTTCATTTTCACTGCCAACTTCACGCAAGACCAAGATCTTCGTGTCTTTTTCAACACTTAAGAAAGCGGGCATAACTGTTGCCTTGTTAGCCTGCACTAAAGAGTCAGCGCCTTTTGTGGTTGACCAACCAATAGCAAGGACTGAATATCCAAAGGTTGTAAACAAAAGAAGCGCTGAAAGAATATGTCGATAGTGAATATGGCTAAGAACTAAAGTTTCACGCAATCGATCTAGCAAGACCGTTCCTGCGGCTATCGCTGCAAGGGTGACAACTACGAGAACCGGCCCTGGCCAAACCTTTGATGAAGCCTCATTTCCATGTGTTGAAATCGAGAGCGCAGAAAGGATTACCGCCAATGCGACCGCACCAACTCCGTACTCTGCAATTCGTCGTGCATGAGTTGATGAGAAAAGCGAAACAACTAACACTAAGAGAATTGGGCTAATGAGCCAGATAGGTAGAGCGTTGGCGCCACCTGGGTTTCCGATCAAGGCATTGAGTGGCCCACCACCCGAAATAAGCAAGCCTGGCTCAACCAATAAACGGCTTGGATGGAGGATTGCTTCTAGCGAATACGGAGCATTCATCAAGAACGGAATGAAAATCAAAGCTGCTCGCTTTTGTAAACGCAATGAATACAAAGGCGAGTTCGCCTCTTGTGCATGTTTTTCATAATCGCTCAAGGTCGAAACTAATCCAGCCACAACTCCGATAACAAAGATCATCAATGAGAATCCATAAAGAAGCGCAAGCAAGAGCGAGATCGCTGCAATCTTTCTCCAGCTGAAATCCTGGATCTTTTCAATATCTCGCAGAAGCAAGGCAACTGATGGAGCCAGGATCATGAAGAGCACCGTTGCGATGTGCCCCGTCGATACTGCGGCAATAGCTACCGGTGAAATCGCATATAAGAAAGCTGCCGGAATAGAAATCCACGAATTAGATGTCAGGTGCTTCAAAAGCTTGGATGCGGTAAACATCATGACAATTGGTGCGATTAAGAAAAATGTTGTGATTAAGAATTGAACCTTGCCCAAGAAAAGTATTGATGCCGTTGCGGTAATTGCAACCCATGTAGGCGTGGCAATTGCAGACCCCATACCCACTTGATGCCACGACTCAAAGTAAGTGCGCCATAAATCAGTTGCACCTGGAGGCGAAATAGGTAGCGCTCCCCCGACTAATGCGCCAAAGCGATTTCGAGAATTCAGAATTGATATGAGAGTTATCAACAAGAAGCCAATTACTTCAGGGCGCTTTAAGACGCCAAACCAGTGACTTGTATTTACTGGGGTAAGAAGATCTTCATCCTCGTTCGAATCCAGGACAGAAGTGCTTGTTGTTTGATTATCTTCAGGAAATAACTTTGATCGAATCGCTTCAACAAAACCTTCTGAAGCAAGGCGTACCTGTGACCAACGCGGAGGAATGAACTCAGCAATTACTCGTGCAGATACAAATCGTTGCTTCTTGCGCACTTTACGAGCGGCAATAATTGAGCCCGGCTTAACAATTACCGCGCCAACCGCCAAAATCTCATCGGCTGCATAGCCAGGTAACTTTGCAATTAAATAACCAATAGATCGTGCGATGGCTGTCCCCAACAGCTGGATAACTAGCCAGGGCAACATCCACCACGAAGAGTTTGCAAGCAATACATATGCCGCATTTCGTCTATCAAGTAGTAAAGGTCTATGAAGAAATGCACCATCAACTTCTACCGTTCGACGTTCATTTGCCGAAGCTTGTGCGTGAAAGGCAACCGCACCTGTTGCAACGAGAACCGAGTGTCCGGCAGCTCGTGCACGCCAACCAAAATCAACATCATCTCTAAACAAAGTTAAGTTGGGATCTAAACCACCTAACTCTTCAAACACATCTCTGCGAATCAATGCACCAGCGGTGCTAACAGCTAAGACATCATGATTGCCATCATGTTGACCTTGGTCGTACTCCAAAGGTTCAAGGCCGGTCCATCGTGCACCATTGCCAGCGATACTTACACCAGCTTCAAGTAAATGTGTTCGATCATGCCAACCCAATAACTTTGGGCCAACCATCACTACTTGTGGACGATCATCAATTGCAGCCAACAACTCTGCGAGCGCCGTTGGAGCTGGTGCGCAATCATCATGAATCAACCAAATCCATTCATGCTCGATGGATTTAGGTAGTTTGTTAACCGCTAAAGAAACCGCTTCACCAAAACCGGTATCAGCATCGGCAGAAACAAAAGGAATTCGCGCAGATTTTAAAAGTTTTGTTGATGCATCCTGCGATCCTGTATCGACAGCGGTGATCAGATCAATTGGTCGGGTTTGCGAAGTAAGTGCTGCAACAACTTCGGGTAACCACACCGCTCCATTGTGGGAAACAAGAACAGCGGTTACACGATGCTTATCGACTGCGGCTTGGGAAGCCATAGGTATAACTCACTTTCTCGTTAGAGAAATGTGAACCTTACGCAGTACGACGCTTTAGGCGACGGCGCTCACGCTCTGAGAGACCGCCCCAAATTCCGAAGCGCTCATCATGGGCTAGTGCGTACTCAAGACACTCTGAACGAACATCGCATGAAAGACATACGCGCTTTGCTTCGCGAGTTGAGCCACCCTTTTCTGGGAAGAAAGCTTCTGGATCAGTTTGCGCACACAGAGCGCGCTCCTGCCATGAAAGCTCCATGTTTTCGCCAGATGCGAGAGTGATTGTTGGGCCTGAAGTGGGGATTGGGGAGTTCTGGGCTGCGGGTTGAATCGGCATAACGTCGATGCTCCATTAGCTAGATCTTGTCTCATCCCTCTTGGAAAAGACTTTCTTAGGAGTGAATTACACGCTTGTAACTCGCTCATGTCAAGCCCGCGAAAGGGAAATTACGCTTGATCTACTGCGGAATCGGGAGAATTTCACCTTTTGTGACAAAAGATGAGGCTATTTTCGCCCCATTGTCGACAGTTGCCCCAGCTGCGATAAATGAGTTGGTGATGATCGTTTGGTCGCCGATTACAGCGTTGGCTTCAATAATCGATCCATCGATACGGGCTCCGGCGGCCACTGTGGCTCCACTGCCAACGCAGCTACCACCTGAAATTTCCGCGGTTGAATCAACCTTGGCACCCGGCATCACTAAACCTTGACCGGTTCGAAGAACGATATCTGTTGAAGCTTTCAGTAAAGCTTTTGGAGTTCCGATATCTAGCCAGTACGCATTTTCGATATACCCATAAACCTTTGCACCAGAATTTACTAATTGCGGAAAAGTTTCGCGTTCGACAGAAACAACAGTGTCTAACGGAATCGATGAAATAACGCGAGGATTAAAAACGTAACACCCTGCATTGATTTGATTGGTTACTGGGTTCTCCATTTTTTCAAGAAAAGCGGTCACTCTGCCTTCTTGATCAGTTGGTACGCAACCAAAAGCACGTGCATCTTCAACTTCTGTAAGGTGCAAAGTAACGTCAGCATCATGTGCTTCATGTTGCCTGATTTGCTCAGCCAAATTATGAGAGCTCAATACATCACCATTAAGAATTACAACTGACTCTTTGGTCTCAAGTAATTGCGCGGCATTTCTAATGGCGCCACCGGTTCCTAGTGGTTCTTTTTCAACTGCGTATTTGATGCTCATCCCCCACTGAGATCCATCACCAAAGTACGGAGTGAAAACCTCTGAAAGATAGGAAGTTGCTAAGACAATTTCAGTAATACCTGCAGCTTTAGCCATCATCAATTGATGCTCCGTCACAGGAATACCTGCAACGGTCAACATTGGCTTTGGAGTATTGCGCGTTAATGGCATCAATCGGGTGCCAAAGCCTCCAACGAGCAAAATTGCAACAGCCACAATTACGCCTTCAAACGTTGAACTGCATCTGCAATTTGTGCATCGGTTGCGGTCATTGCGATACGAATATGGTTGTGCCCAAGGGCTCCGTAAAAACTTCCGGGGGTTGCAAGAATTCCACGTTCTGCTAACCAAGCAACGCTTGTCCAGGCATCCTCATTACGCGTGCACCACAGATACAAACCTGAGTCACTGAACTCAACTGTAAAGCCTGCTGCAACTAACGCTGGACGCATCGCATCCTTACGTGCGTTGTAGCGAGCGCGTTGTTCTGCAACATGTACATCATCTGCAAGAGCTGCGGTCATCGCTTTCTGAACTGGCAGTGGAACCATCATGCCGCCATGCTTACGAATCTCACGGATTCGAGCGATTAATGAGCTGTCCCCGACCATAAACGCAGCGCGATAACCAGCCATTGATGAGCGCTTTGACAATGAATGCACCGCCAAAATATTTGTGTTGTCGCCGCCAGTTTGTGACAAAACAGAAACCGAGTGGGCAGTGTGGTCAAACTCCAAGTAACACTCATCTGAAATCAAAACTGAGTTGTTCTTTCGTGACCAATCGATGCAGGCTTTAACTTCTTCAACGCTATGAACTCTTCCGGTTGGGTTGGATGGAGAGTTCAACCACGCTAAATCGGCCGCTGGCCAACTGTTTGCATCGATTGCGACAGGAACAGAATCTGCACCAGCAAGTACTGCACCTACGTGATAGGTCGGATATGCAATTTCAGGGATTAATACTGAGCTTGATTCAAGATAAGTTGGAAGCCAAGCAACTAACTCTTTTGAACCAATTAACGGCAACACATCAAAATCACCAGTTGCTCCTAGACGTTCAACCGCCCATTTCTTGATCGCAGCGCGCAACTCTGAAGTTCCGGCGGTGACTGGATAGCTTGGAGAGTTGGATGCATCGCGAAAAGCTTGCTGAATAAATTCAGGGGTTGGATCTACCGGCGTTCCTTGTGAAAGATCGATGATCCCTTGAGGATGTGAACGAGCCTTCTCACCGTATGGCGCTAACGCATCCCATGGAAAATCTGGGAGCTGGGCACGCAATGGTTACTCGCTCTTTGGTGGTCGAGCAGCGATTGAAGCGTGATCAGTTCCAGTTGGGCCAACCTTGCTCGCTCCACCTGGTGAACCGATTTCAATGAAGAACTCTGTATTGACCTTGCCGAACTCTTTCCACTGACCAGGAACATCATCTTCGTAATAGATAGCTTCTACTGGGCAGACTGGCTCGCAGGCGCCGCAATCCACGCACTCATCTGGCTGGATGTACAGCATTCGGTCGCCTTCATAAATGCAATCCACGGGACATTCTTCGATGCAGGACTTATCTTTTACATCGACGCATGGGTCTGCGATCACATAGGTCACGAGCGGCCTCCAAAGTGTTGGACAGGTATCTAGTCAGGAATTCTAATGGCAAGTATCGCTGCCGCGCGATATTTACGGCTAGTCGATATTTAAGGGTGGGCTTATCGTTGTCACATGCCAACAGAGCTCGAAACGCAATTCACCGAACTCATTGGCCAACGGGTATCAATCCGGCTTCATGAACCGGACGGGGGCTTTCGCGATATTTTGGGTCACTTAGTAACCCCATATTCACTACACAACAAGCGTGGCGAATTAGTCGAGTTCTCTCATAGTGAGATTTTTGTTTGGAGGCAGGTGATTGAAAAGCAATGAAGTTATATGACACTCAATCCCGTGGCCTCAAAGAGGTCGATCTCAATCACAATGAAGTTCACATGTACTGCTGTGGACCAACTGTTTACCGAGATGCGCATGTAGGCAACCTTCGAACATTTTTACTCTCTGACTTAATCGCTCGTGTTGTTCAACTCAATGGATCAAAACCGCTTCTGATTCAAAACATTACCGATGTTGGACATATGTCCGAGGATTTTGTGAATGATGACAAGATGCTGAGCCAAGCAAAATTAGAAAAAATAGATCCTTTTGAAATTGCACGAAAGTATGAAGCCCGTTTTCATAGCGATTTAGCTGCGCTCAATATCCAGCCAGCATCGGCTTATCCACGTGCTAGCGAAAGCATCGACATGATGCTTGATTTAATTTCACAGTTAATTGATGCCGGGTTTGCATATGTCGGTACTGATACTTCGGTCTACTTCAGTGCCCAAAAGTTTGCTAGCTACGGTGCTATTAGCGGCAACAAACTTGATTCTCTCAAGCCTGGACACAGATATGAATACACCGAGGATGGCGCAAAAAGATTTCACGCAGATTGGGCGCTCTGGAAAGCAGCAGGTGATCGAACCGAAATGGTGTGGGAATCGCCATGGGGTAAAGGATTTCCAGGTTGGCATATTGAATGTTCAGCGATGTCTATGGAGCTGCTGGATGGGCATGTTGATATTCATGTTGGCGGAATCGATCTTCGCTTTCCACATCATGAAAATGAGCGCGCGCAATCAAACGCCTTAATTAATAAGGAAGCTGTTGACTTGTGGGTACACGGCGAACACCTACTTTTCGAAGGCAGAAAGATGTCCAAGAGTTCTGGAAATGTCGTTTTGCTAAGCGATGTCATTGATCGAGGGATCGATCCTTTAGCAATTCGTCTATGTTTCTTAGAAAATAAGTACAGATCACAAATGGATCTGACGTGGAACTCCATTGAAGCAGCACATGAAACTTTGAAGCGCTGGCGATTAAAAATGTCTCAGTGGTCCTCTGATAGCGCAATCGCAGTTGATCCAGAGATAGAGAGCGCTTTCAATACTGATTTAGATACCTCTCGCGCGATTATGCGCTTAAGAGAGATCGAAAAAGATGGTTCAGAGAATAAAGCGGCGGTCTTTAGATATGCAGATCAAGTTCTTGCACTTGATCTCGAGCGACCTATTGAAGAAAAAACTTTGACCCCACAGATGAAGGATTTGCTTGATCAACGCGCTCTTGCTCGCACCGAAAAGCGTTGGAGCGATAGTGATCAATTACGAGGCGAGTTGGAAGCTCTAGGGCTTGAAATTAAAGACACCGCAGATGGTCAGGTCTGGAGTTAAAGCGGAGTAACGATTGCAATCACAATTGCAATAAATCCAAAGTTGATCAGGGAAACTCCAATTGTGTCTCCCTGAACTAAATACTCTTCATTTAAACCTGGAAATCCTGCACGAAGCACTACTAACGCCCATGCAATAGCTGCAATGAACTTATAAGCGCGCTTCCCCCACAACCTTCCGGTCGCCCAAACTCCCATTCCGGTTGCAATCAACGAAATGATCAAACCAACCGGTGGGTAAAAACTATGAATGAAAATAGAGCTCGCACCAAGAGCGGCACCAAATAAAAGCGAGTAAATACCCTTCATTACAAGGTGATTCCAGAAGTTAAATCGGTTTCTCGTCCATGCGCATCAAATGGCTCGCTCTTTGTGCCTTTAACTAATGTGTAGTACTCGTCGCCCCAAATTTGTAACCCTAAATTGTTGGATAGAGCAAAGAATGGCCCATCCAATGAAATCTGAGTCTCATGCGCTTTCATCGCCGCCATCTTTGCATCGACATAGTCCCCGCCATCGATCAAGGTGGTTACAAATTCATCATCCTTTGCAAAAGGCAGATCATCTACGCTTTCAGCCCCAAAGAAATCTGAACCAATTTCCTTCATCTTTGCAATTCCATCAGCTAAAACAGATTTAGGCATTGTGTTCCAATAAATCTTTTGGATCTGCCATTGCGAAAGTTCAGAGGCTCGCATCGCGATTCGGTGGGCCTGAATGTGATCAGGATGGCCATAACCACCAATCTCGTCATATGTGATCAAAATGTGTGGTTTCACTTCTTCAATAATGTCGACCAGGATGCGGGCGGCGACATCGACATCTGCTTGCCAAAAAACATCAGGACGATTGTTTGGTTCTGTCCCCATCATTCCGCTATCGCGAAACTTTGTTGTTGGTGCACCCAGAAAGCGATAATCAGAAATACCTAACGCCTTCATTGCATCAGCTAATTCAGTTTCACGATGTGTTCCAAGTTGATCTTGCTCGCTACTTGCTAGATGAGAAAGGGATGGAACCAGTACTTCGCCTTCTTCTCCACGTGTACAGGTCACAAGCGTGACCTGAGCCCCTCGGTCTGCATACAAAGCCATAGTTGCCCCGTTATTGATGGTTTCATCATCAGGATGTGCATGCACGAGCAGGATGCGGAATCCTTCATAGGAGCGGTTCATGTTTGGTAATTCTGCCGTACGATTAGACCAATGAGTAACGTAGACACAACCAACAAGGCTCGCTTGCCTCGCGATGAGCGCCGAGCATTGTTGCTATCTGCCGCCCTCGAAGTTTTCACCGCCGCTGGATATCACTCAGCAGCGATGGATGAGATCGCAGATCGTGCAAATGTCTCTAAGCCTGTTTTGTACCAGCACTTTCCATCAAAGTTAGAGCTGTACCTGGCTGTTCTGGATTTACATATTGATTCTTTGGTTTTTGAAATTCAAAAGGCGATTGCTTCGACCCCTGATAACAAGGATCGTGTGCTTGCAACCGTGGATGCGTACTTTGCATTTATTGAAAAGGAAGGCGAAGCCTTCCGCTTACTTTTTGAGAGCGATATGAGCGTTGAGCCACAGGTTCGTGAGCGCTTAAATCGAATGACTTATGACTGTGCAGCTGCTGCAAGTGCGGTAATTGCAATTGATACTGGCCTACCAAAAGAGGCATCAATGCTTTTGGGTGTTGGAATGATTGGTTATGCGCAAGTAACTGCTCGTCACTGGCTCGAACGCGATAGCAAGTTAACTCGACAGGATGCTGTGGCGCTAGTCCACAACCTCATGTGGCGAGGCATTTCAGGTTTTCCACGCAATTAAAATCGTTAGGATTAAATAAACATGTCACCAACATTTGCAGAACTACCCCTGCGCAGCGAAACAATTGAGGCGCTGCACGCACATGGTTTTCTTGCACCATTTGCCATCCAAGAGATGGTTCTTCCAATCGCCCTTGCAGATGGCGATGTCATTGGACAAGCAAAAACTGGAACAGGTAAGACCTTAGCTTTTGGTGTTCCTGTCATCGAGCGTGTAATCGCTCCCAACGATGTCGAGTGGGCAGATTTTGCTAACAAGGGATTGCCTCAGGTTTTGATCGTTGTTCCTACACGCGAACTTTGTACTCAGGTAACTCGAGATATTGAAGAGCTTGCAGCCAATCGTGGAATCCGCACAGTTGCTGTTTATGGCGGCCGTGCATTTGAGCCACAAATTGAGGCTTTAAACGCAGGAGTCGAGATTGTTGTTGGCACACCTGGTCGTCTTCTAGATCTTTCACGTCAAGGTCAACTCAAGCTCAAAGAGGTATCTCGCTTAGTTCTTGATGAGGCAGATGAGATGTTAGATCTTGGTTTCTTGCCAGATGTTGAAAAGATCCTGTCCAGCACTCCAAATCGCGCTCAAACCATGTTGTTCTCAGCGACTATGCCTGGAGACATTATTGCTTTGGCGCGACGCTTTATGAATCAACCAATTCATATTCGCACCCAAGACAGCGAAGATGAGGGTTCTGTTGTAACCCGCATTAAGCAACATGTTTTGCGTGCACACGCTTTAGATAAGATTGAAATGCTTGCTCGAATTTTGCAGGCCGATGGTCGTGGACCAACCATGGTTTTCTGCCGCACTAAGCGCACTGCACAAAAGACAGCTGAAGATTTGATTGAACGCGGCTTCAAAGCTGCTCCTATCCACGGAGATCTTGGACAAGGCGCACGTGAAAAAGCCCTGAGCGATTTCAAAGCTGGAAAATCAGATGTTCTTGTAGCTACTGATGTTGCAGCTCGTGGAATTGATATTGATGGAATTACACATGTGATTAATTATCAATGCCCTGAAGATGAAAAGACATATGTCCACCGCGTTGGTCGTACTGCTCGTGCAGGCGCACATGGAATTGCGGTCACCTTTGTTGATTGGGATGAACTTGC
>JBJONC010000008.1:0-33450 GCA_046052005.1 Actinomycetota bacterium | reverse complement strand
ATTGGCGATAAGCCTGTTCGTCGCGAACATGGTGCTGAATGGATCTTGTTAGATTATTCAGATCTAGTTGTGCATGTACAAAGTGCCGAACTTCGTAAGTACTACATGCTTGATCGTTTGTGGAATGACTGCCCAACAATTGATTTAGAAGCAGTGAGGGAGGCCGCCGTTAATGGCCGCTAACCGAGTTATTTTATGGCGTCACGGCCAAACAGATTGGAATGTTGTAAACCGCTTTCAGGGACATTCAGATATTGATCTCAATGAAGTCGGACGTTTCCAAGCAAAGCATGCTGCACAAATTCTTGCCGGAATGAATCCGACAATGATTATTTCAAGTGACCTTGGACGTGCGCGTGATACTGCGCAATCGTTAGCAGATCTGACTGGGTTAACAGTGCAGATTGATCAAGATCTTCGTGAAACTAATGGTGGGCTGTGGGAAGGAAAGACCGGTGCAGAAAATCGCGCCGAAGATTTTCATAACTTTATTCGCTGGATCGATGGAGAAGATAATCCTGCAGGAACGACTGGCGAACGTCGTAGCGAGGTTGCAGATCGAGCTGTTCGTGCAATCAAGAAAGCATTAGGAGACAAAACAGATCAAATTTTGGTTGTCACAACACATGGTGGAACTGCGCGTTGCATCCTGGGGTCTTTGCTTCAACTTCCGATGTCCCACTGGGGCGTTATCGGCGGTCTATCAAATGCATCGTGGTCGATTGTGGAGCGCAACCCACGTCAATGGAATTTGGTGGAACACAACGCGGGCTCTATTCCAGAGCCGGTCTATGGTGAAGAAAGTGGTGGAACTTCAGCTTGAGGCTCACCGCTTCAAATGCGGTAAGGTCTGCACTCGCACGAAAATCGGGGCTATAGCGCAGCTGGTAGCGCACCTGCATGGCATGCAGGGGGTCAGGGGTTCAAATCCCCTTAGCTCCACGTATGAATAACAACGTGAATGACGAGCGCGAGCACGCGGCATACGACTTTGCCTATGTGCAGGAAAAGTGGCTGCCTGTTTGGGATGAGTTGCAACCATTTAAATCAGGTCGCGCAGATGACACCCGTGAAAAGAAGTATGTCTTGGATATGTTTCCATATCCATCAGGTGATCTACACATGGGCCATGCCGAGGCTTATGCGCTTGGAGATGTAATCGCTCGTTACTGGGCACAAAAGGGATTTAATGTCATGCACCCAATTGGTTGGGATGCCTTTGGATTACCCGCGGAAAACGCTGCCATCAAGCGAAACTCAGATCCACGCATTTGGACCTATGAAAACATCGCGGTGCAAAAAGCATCTATGCGACGTTATGCATGTTCTTTTGATTGGGATCGAGTATTCAACACATGCGATCCCGAGTACTACAAGTGGAACCAATGGTTGTTCCTCAAGTTTTACGAGCGCGGTTTGGCTTATCGTAAAGATTCAGCGGTCAACTGGTGCCCAGGGTGCCAAACAGTTCTTGCTAATGAGCAGGTAGTTGCAGGACTTTGCGAGCGATGTGATTCAACGGTTACTAAGAAGAAGTTGAATCAGTGGTACTTCAAGATCACTGATTACGCAGATCGCTTGTTAGATGACATGGCTCAGCTTGAAGGCAAGTGGCCTGACAAAGTTCTAACAATGCAGCGCAACTGGATCGGCCGTTCAACCGGTGCAAATGTTAAGTTTGAAATCGAAGGTCGCACTGAGCCGGTAACTATTTACACAACCCGTCCCGACACCCTATTTGGTGCAACTTTTATGGTTGTTGCCGTCGATAGCGAACTTGCTGCAGAGCTTGTTGAAGGCACAGGTGTTGAGGCTGAATTTTCACAGTACTTAGAAACTATTAAGGCGGCAAGCGATATTGATCGTCTTGCAACCGATCGCCCAAAGAGCGGTGTATTCCTTAATCGCTATGCAATTAACCCTGTTAATGGTGAGAAATTGCCTATTTGGGCAAGTGATTATGTATTGGCTGATTACGGAACCGGTGCGATTATGGCGGTTCCGGCTCATGATCAACGCGACTTAGATTTTGCTCGTGCGATGAAACTTCCCGTGCGAGTTGTTGTCGAAACTGGTGAAGAGGATCCAAACTCAACTGGTGTTGCAACTGTTGGCGATGGAAAGTTAGTTAACTCTGATCTTTTGAACGGCCTGAACAAAGCTGAAGCAATTGCGGCGATCAATAAGAAGCTTGAGGCTGAAGGAAAGGGTGCCGCTGCCCGTAACTATCGTTTGCGCGACTGGTTGGTCTCACGCCAGCGTTACTGGGGTACGCCAATTCCAATTATTCACTGCCCATCGTGCGGTGAGGTACCAGTGCCTGCAGATCAACTTCCATTAACGCTGCCGGATGCTGAAGGTCTTGATCTCAAGCCAAAGGGAACTTCACCTCTGGGTGCTGCATCTGATTGGGTTAATGTGAAGTGTCCTACATGCTCTGCAGATGCAAAGCGCGATACAGACACGATGGACACTTTTGTGGATTCTTCTTGGTACTACCTACGTTATGCGGATCCAACAAATGCCAACGAACCATTCTCAAAGAAGGATGTTGATACCTGGTTGCCCGTTGATCAATACGTTGGTGGAGTCACCCACGCGATCTTGCACCTTCTTTACAGTCGTTTCTTTACCAAGGTTTTGAACGATATGGGAATGGTTGATTTCAACGAACCATTTACTCGTTTGCTCAACCAAGGAATGGTTGTCATGGATGGCTCAGCAATGTCCAAGAGCCGTGGAAACCTTGTTCGTTTATCTGATGAATTAGAAAACCATGGAGTCGACGCGATTCGTTTATCAATGGTGTTTGCTGGACCACCAGAAGATGATGTGGATTGGTCTGATGTTTCACCATCCGGTTCAGTTAAGTTCTTGACCCGTGCGTGGAGACTATCGGGAGATGTAACTAGCCCAGCTGGCGTGGATTTCAGCACAGGCGATCTTGCACTTCGCAAAGCAACGCATAAGGCCTTGCATGATGCTGGTTTTGCTGTGGAGTCATTCCGTTTCAATGTCGCAGTTGCACGTGTGATGGAGCTTGTAAATGCAACTCGTAAGGCAATTGACTCCGGCTGTGGAGCTGCAGATCCTGCGGTTCGTGAAGCGGTGGAAGCGATTGCAATTATGTTGTCACTGGTTGCGCCATTTACCGCAGAAGAGATGTGGGAGCGCTTGGGTCACAAGCCATGTGTTGCATTGGCTGGCTGGCCTGCTGTCGATGAGAAACTTCTGGTTGCAGATGCGGTCACAGTTGTTGTTCAGATCAATGGAAAGATCAAAGACCGTATTGATGTAGCACCATCAATCTCTGACGCAGAACTTGAGGCAGCAGCCCTTGCTTTGCCGAGCATTGTTGAAGCGCTAACAGGTGCAACGATTATCAAGATCATTACTCGTGCGCCTAAGCTTGTAAATATTGTTATCAACAACTAATTAGCTAGCTTTCAAATGGCTTCCTAGCCAACTTCACAATCAGCACATGGAACATCTTCGTGCTGCTTTCGACTCGGTTTCTCAATGGTGGCTTGATCTCCATTTCTCTCTCAATCAGAAAAAGGCTTTAGCTGCTCTTGCCCTTCTCGTGCTTCTTGGTTCTGTGGTCTTGGTCGCTCACGGAAACTCCAATCCTCAGGCCTCAACAGAAATCATTCCTATAACAATTGCTGAACCTGAAATATTTGTCGATGTAACCGGCGCCGTAAACAATCCAGGTGTTTACACCTTGACAGGTAAATCCAGAGTTATTGATGCCATAAAAGCGGCGGGGGATAGTGCACCCGGAGCCGACTTAAGCACCATCAATTTGGCTCGAGTATTAAATGATGGTGAACAGATTTATGTTGATTCAACTGTATTCAGTGCTTCTGGTGCACGTGTAAGCAAGAAAATTCCTTCAGGGCCGATCAACATCAATCGAGCAACCGTCAGACAGCTCGATGCCCTTGATGGAATTGGTCCAGTTATTGCCGCTCGAATAGTGGAATATCGCAAGGTAAATGGCTCCTTCCTTAGCGTGGAAGATCTCCAAAAGGTAAGCGGGATTGGGGCGGCGAAATTCGCTCAGATCAAAACAAAAGTCAGAATTTAATTGATTACAGAGCACTTGCCTTGGGCGGGGCGCTTTGGGGCGGGGCATTAGTACAAAGCGCAGTAGCTCCTTGGCGTATTGCTTTATTGGCAACGTTACTTGCTCTCATAGTTTTTGCTCGCCACAAGAAGAGATTCACTGTGCTCCTGTTGGCATTAATTGTCGGCGCAACTGCAATGTCCATGAGACAGGTTTCAATTCAAAACTCGGCAATTAATGATTATCTAGATCAAAAGATTGATTTTCGGGCTCAGGTTAAAACCGATCCAAGCAAGACTATAAATGGAAATTACTCTTTCACTGCACGCTTGCAGAGATTTGATGTAGATGGGCAAGCATTTGAATTACGAACCCCCATACGAATCATGAGCAAGAATGAAATTAAGGTGTTGCCAGGGCAGCAAATCAAGGCGACCGCACGGGCAATTAAAACCAAAGAGGCCAGAGTGGCTGCACTTTTTATTGTTGATCAAGAAATAACAATTCTTACACCTGCTTCTCAATGGGCGTCGGGCCTTGGGGCTATCCGACAAGGATTACGCGACAATTCTGGAGATGGCGATGCTGGCGCATTGATTCCGGGAATGGTTTTGGGGGATACATCAAAGCAGTCGCCCGAGTTCAAGGAGGCGATGAAGCGTTCCGGTTTAACACACTTAGTTGCTGTCAGTGGTGCAAACTTTGCAATCGTTTCAAGCTTTGTTCTGTGGTGCATGCAATTTCTTATCCGAAGAAAGAGCGCGCGAGTAGTGGCAACTGCAGCGGCGTTGGTATGTTTCATTGCATTGGTGCGTCCATCGCCTTCGGTGTTGCGCGCAGCTGCAATGGCAGCGGTTTTATTGTCTGCTCAACTTGGTAAACGCGCGTCAGATTCTCTACCCGCTCTGGGCTTTGCAATCTGTGCAGTGGTACTAGGGGATCCGTGGCAAGCACGGGATGCGGGCTTTGCTTTATCGGTTTTGGCAACGGCAGGGTTGTTATTGCTTGCTCCACGGATTCAAGAGCGATTACCTACGCATAAAGTGTTAGCAGGAGCTTTAGCGCCACCTATAGCGGCGATGATCTTCTGTGCGCCCATTCTTGTTTCTCTTTCTGGGTATTTGTCACCGATGAGCATCATCGCTAATTTGTTGGCGGCACCGGCTGTTGCCCCGATAACTGTGTTGGGCTTTATTGCAGCGCTTGTGTCGCCCGTAGCGCCATGGATAACACAGATGATTATTGCTGGAATTCGTATTCCTGCAGGGTTTATAACTGCAGTGGCGCATTGGATCGCGTCTTTCCCAGTTCTGACAATTCATAATGGATTGATTGGTTTTGCTGCTATCTCGATAATTCTTGGATTCTTTATTCTCTTCAGGAGAAAGTGGAAGCAAAGTACCGCCATCTTGTTACTGATTATTCTTACTCTAACCTGGCTTCAACGTTGGCCCGCAGGATCCTGGCAAGTAGCTCAATGCGATGTTGGTCAAGGAGATTCACTTGTCATCAATCTTCAAGACCATCGCGCAGTAGTGATTGATGTTGGACCAGATCCGACAGCCGAAGACAAATGTCTCAAGCAGTTAGGAATCAAAGAAATACCACTACTAATACTTTCTCATTTTCATGCTGACCATGTTGGTGGACTAGGGGGATTACTGAAAGGAAGAAGGGTTTCTGAACTTTGGATAACTAACAATCGAGAACCTCAGATCGAAAGTAAATTGGCGCTTGCTGCCCTGAAAAGTTCACAGATCACAACTGTTCAAAAAGGGCTTATTGCACAGATTGGTCAGGTTCGAATTGAGGTTGTCTGGCCCGAAGCAAATACACGTAACTTTGAAGAGTTGCCTGGTGAAGGATCGGCAATCAATAACTCAAGTATCGCCGTTGTTGCCACCACATCTAATTGGAGTTTGTTTGCAGCGGGCGATTTGGAGCCACCGGCACAACATGAGCTAATCAATCGCGTTGGGCCGGTCGATATATACAAGGTATGCCACCATGGATCCAAGTATCAGGATGAGGGGTTAATGCGCGCCTTATCAGCTCAAATAGCACTAATTAGCGTAGGTACGGGTAATCCTTATGGCCACCCAGCACCAGAAAGTATCGATGCATTGACTAGACTCGGCACACAAGTTCTTCGAACAGACAAAGATGGCGCAATAGCCATTACGGCAACAGCGCATCATCTGAGAGTTCGAAAGAGTAAAGGCAGAATTAAGTTGTTCTATTGGAGCTAGGGGAGTTAAGTAATGAATGCTTTTTACCTAATCCTTGGCTCCGAATCAGCACTCGCAGATCGTGCTTTGACCAAACTCAATGCACAGCTCAAAGAGGAAAAATGTGAAATCACAACTCTTTTTGCAGCAGACACAATTGTTGGCGATATTGCAGATGCGCTAGCTCCTTCACTTTTTTCTGAAAGACGTGCCTTGATTATTCGAGATCTTCAAGATCTGCCAGAAGACAACAAGGAAGAAATTACGCGCTACCTTGACCAACCAGATCCAACTACAACGGTGATCTTTATTCATAAGGGTGGGGTTAAAGGTAAAGCGTTATTGGATGCGATCAAGAAGATAAAGCCAGAATTAATTGCATGTGATCCACTGAAGAAAGAAGCTGAGAAAGAGGATTTTGTTAAATCTCTTTTCTTAGATCTTGGAAGAAAAGCTTCAACTGGAGCGGTGGCGGCGTTAGTAGGTGCGCTAGGAAATGATTTGCGCGAGCTCCAAGGCGCAGTTGGCCAGATTGCAGCAGATGCCCCTTCAGGTTTAATCGACGAGGCGATGATTGATAAGTATCACCAGGGTCGAGTAGAGACCACTGGTTTTGATGTTGCAGATGCAACCCTTGATGGAAATCTTTCTGCCGCGCTAATCTCACTGCGAAGCGCACTTGAAACTGGAACCGATCCAGTGATGATCACAAGCGCAATTGCCTCTTCACTGCGTTCGTTGGCCAAAGTTGCTGGAGCAAACCGGAGCCAAAAATCCTTTGAATTGGCGGGTCAGCTAGGCATGGCTCCTTGGCAGATCGATAAGGCTCGTAGGCAACTGGCACGCTGGAGCCCAGCCCAGATTGCTGATGCGGTAGGGGCGATCGCCCAGGCCGATGCAGAAGTAAAGGGTGCGGCGAGCGACCCCATTTATGCGCTTGAAAAGGCTGTGACCAGGATCGTCTCAACGCAATTTGACCGCTAAGCACACGCTTGCGTACGCTTACCCTCTGCCCACGAGCCTCAATTAGGCCAAGGCTTAGAAAATGAACTGGAGTAACACGTGTACGCAATCGTTAAAGCTGGCGGACGCCAGGAGAAGGTCGCAGTTGGCGACACAGTAATCGTTGATCGCATCGACGCTGCTGCTGGTGCAACTGTTTCATTTCCTGCGTTGCTCGTAGTAGATGGTGCAGCAGTTACAACAGATCCAAAGGTCTTGTCAGGCGTAAAGGTAACTGGCGAAGTTCTTGAAGAGCTTAAGGGACCAAAGATCGATATCTTGCGTTACAAGAACAAGACAGGTCACCGTCGTCGCCAGGGATTCCGTGCGCAACTGACTCGTGTAAAAATTACCGCCATCAACGGCGCGAAGTAAGGGAGACGAAGTAAATGGCAAGTAAGAAGGGTGTCTCCTCGACACGAAACGGTCGCGATTCCAATCCACAGTACCTTGGTATCAAGCGTTTCGGCGGACAAGAAGTTAATGCAGGCGAAATTCTAGTTCGCCAGCGCGGAACACATTTTCACCCAGGCAAGAACGTAGGTCGCGGTAAGGATGACACTTTGTTTGCACTAGCTGCAGGCGTTGTTGAATTCGGTCGCGCTCGCGGTCGCCGTGTAGTGAATGTGGCTCCGGTAGCTTAATTTTAGGTTTCTTGTAAAAGAGCGAGCCGTAATCATGCGGCTCGCTTTTTTATTGCGGCATCAATTTTTCAGAGGAAGAAAGGGAGTTAATCAATGACAACTTTTGTTGATCGCGTAACTCTCTACGCCGCTGCCGGAAAAGGTGGCGATGGCTGTGTTTCTGTAAAGCGTGAAAAGTTCAAGCCACTTGGCGGACCAGATGGCGGAAACGGTGGACGCGGTGGAGATGTAATTCTCATCGTGGATCCAAATGTGACGACGCTTCTTGATTTTCACCATTCTCCACACCGTAAAGCCACATCTGGGCATCAAGGGTATGGCGATCGCAAAGATGGACATCAGGGTGAAGATTTAATTCTCGGCGTTCCTAATGGAACGGTTATTTATGATTCAACTGGCGAGCAAATCGCAGATTTGATTGGTAATGGAACAACATTTGTTGCAGCTCAGGGTGGTTTTGGTGGCTTAGGAAACCTTGCGCTTTCATCATCAAAGCGTCGTGCACCGGGCTTTGCATTGCTTGGCGAGCCAGGCGAAGAGCGCACATTAACTTTAGAGTTAAAGAGCGTTGCAGATATTGCCCTTGTTGGATTTCCAAGTGCTGGAAAATCATCGTTGATTGCAGCGGTTTCTGCTGCACGTCCGAAGATCGCTGACTATCCATTTACGACATTGGTTCCAAACCTTGGCGTTGTCCAAGCTGGAGAAACACGATTTACCGTTGCAGATGTTCCAGGACTTATTCCGGGAGCATCACAAGGCAAGGGATTAGGTCTTGAATTCCTTCGCCACGTAGAACGTTGTGTTGCCTTGGTCCATGTTCTTGATTGCGGAACTCTAGAGACAGATCGAAACCCTGTTGCCGATTTAGAAGCGATTGAAAATGAACTTGCTCTGTATGGTGGTCTTGAAGATCGAGTTCGCATCGTTGCGCTAAACAAAATTGATTTACCTGATGGCAAAGCTATGGCTGAAATGGTTGAGCAAGAGCTGCGCGAAAAGGGTTACGAGGTTTATTCAGTCTCTGCCGCATCTCGCGAGGGTCTGCAAGATCTGATTTACGCGATGGGACGTTTGGTTCATAAGAACCGCGTCGAAGCTGGAGTTCCAGAACGTACGCGAATCATTTTGCGCCCAGTTGCAGTAGATGATTCTGGATTTACCGTGCGCGCAAATGCCGATGAGTCCTTCACGATTCGCGGTAAGAAGGTTGAACGTTGGGTTCGCCAAACTAACTTTAAGAACGCTGAAGCTATTGGCTATTTGGCAGATCGCCTTGCCCAGCTTGGTGTTGAAAAAGAGTTGTACAAGAAGGGTGCGGTCGCTGGTAGCGAAGTTCGCATCGGCGATGGCGACACTGAAGTTGTATTTGATTGGGAGCCAACAATCGAAGCTGGCGCCGAGCAATTGGCCGGCCACCTGCATCGCCGCGGTGAGGATTCACGTCTGGAATCAACGTGGAATATGCCTGAGCGTGTTGAAGATGTTTTAAGTGATGATGAAATCGCGAAACAGTGGGAATACAACGTGGTTGACCCTCACACACCTAAACTTTCAGCACCGATCATTACTGATGCAGACCTTGAGGACGGAGATGACAAGTGAGCCGAGAGCAGATCACCTCTGCAAAGCGCATCGTCATCAAGATTGGATCCTCGTCACTAACCGGTAAAGCTGGTTCCGCACTTGATGCACAAGCGGTTAATAAACTTGTAGATGTAGTTGCGGCCTGCAAAAAACGAGGCGCAGAGGTTGTTGTTGTCTCATCCGGTGCAATTGCAGCAGGACTGGCGCCTCTTGGTTTAACTACCCGTCCAAAGGATTTAGCTACGCAGCAAGCAGCTGCTTCAGTTGGGCAAGGTTTGCTAGTTGCTCAATACACCCAAAGCTTTGCACGCCATTCGATTACCGCTTCACAGGTTTTACTTACAACGGAAGATGTTGTTCGACGTTCACATTATCAAAACGCACAACGCACCCTGTACAAGTTGCTTCAGCTCGGTGTTGTTCCAATCATTAATGAAAATGACTCTGTCGGTACTCAAGAGATTCGTTTTGGAGATAATGATCGGCTAGCTGCATTAGTTGCTCTGTTGATCGGTGCGGATTTACTGGTTCTCGTTTCTGATATTGATGCTTTGTACGACGCGCCTCCTTCGCAAGCGGGAGCTCAAAAAATTCATGAGGTTGCAGCGGTTTCAGATATTGAAGGTGTAACTCTTGGTGGTGCAGGAGCGGCTGGCGTTGGCAGCGGCGGAATGGTTACCAAGGTTGAGGCTGCGCGTATTGCGACCTCTGCTGGAATTCCTATGTTGCTCACATCATTGGAAGATTCCGATAAGTCTCTTGCTGGTGAAAAATTCGGTACCCATTTCCATGCTCAAGCAAGTAAAACAACTTCGCGTCTACTGTGGTTGGCACATGCGACAAAGTCGCATGGAAAGTTGATCTTGGATGCAGGTGCGGTAACTGCAATTCTTGAACGAGGCGTTTCACTACTACCTGCAGGAGTAACCGCGGTTGAAGGCGAATTCATTGCAGGCGATGCAGTAGAACTAGTAGGTCCAGATGGAGCAGTTATTGCACGTGGTCTGGTTGCCTTTGATTCAGAGGATTTGCCGCAGATGCTCGGAAGGTCCACAAAGGAGCTTGCCGCATCACTGGGTGCAGAGTACGAACGCGAATTAGTTCATCGCGACGACTTAGTTCTTCTCTGACTAGTTTTTTTCTGCTATTTCCTTCAAAACTGCAGCAACCTTCACGCTGATTCCATCAGCACTTGTTGGCATGTCAGAAAGCTTCACAATCACCGTGTCATGAAGTGCATCTTGGTAGATGTATTGACCATGAAGTCCAAGCATCAAATTGATCCCGGTGTATGGATGCCACATTTGAGCACCATAACCCCAGCCGTAATCCAACTTAACTGCAGGCGTCGAAAGTCGCGCTTTCCATGATGTGCTTGCGATCTTTGGATCACCACTCATCAACGCCTGACCTACACGTGCATAATCTCGAGCGGTCGCGTTAAAGCAACAGAACGCTTTCTCATGTCCGCCAACCTTGTCAACATTCCAGGTTGCATTGAAATCAGCCCCAACCTTTTGCCAGATTCGCTCACTGAATGCATCCGCTAACTTTTGTCCAGTTATTTTTTGGACGATCAAACCAAGCATTTGGGTATTGACTGAGCGATACTCTGGAAAAGTTCCTGGCTCTTCACTCATTTTACGATTGTTCTTTAAGAACCAATCAACATCGGTAGATGCATACATCTGCGCAATAGCCACGCCCCATCCAGATGGACCCGTTGGATAATTATCAGATACTCCGATGCCCGAGTTCATGTCGAGTAAATCCTTGATCGTTACTTTGTCGAAGGATGTTCCAGCTTTGAATTCAGGGAGAATGCTAATGAAAGTGTCTGATTCTCTAATTTTTCCTTCATCTATGAGCTGCCCGATTACCAAGGAGGTCATTGTCTTCGCGACTGAGTAAGAAGGAAGTACGGTGGATGTTGTTTTGCCGTTGAGATATTTTTCGTAAGTTATCTTTCCCTTACGGATAACAAGAAAAGCATTGGTATCGGTTTCTTCTAAAAACTGGTCAAAAGGAACTGATTTTCCGTTCCATGTAACTGTGGCTATTTCTTCAGCAGTTCCAACAGACCATGGAGTTCCGGGTTTGGCGCTGATGATATGTGCGGGCATTAAGTCAGGGGTCTTTGATGCAGGCGCTAAGCCAAGTCGTATCGCTGCAATGGGCTCGGGGTAATGAATAACCTTTGTCAGGCCAAACAGTGCTGCGTAAAGAATGACGAGAATGATTGCGACTCTGCGGATTAATGTGAACACAGCAACAGGGTAACTGCCGATAGGCTTGAACCTATGGATGCCAAGGTACTTATTTCGCAGCTTGCAGACTCTGCACGCGCTGCCGGAAGAACCTTGAGTGTCTCGACTGGGGAGCAGCGCAAATCTGCACTGAATGTGATTGCCGATGCGATTGAAGCCAGAAGCGCAGAAATCCTGGCAGCTAATAAAAAAGATATGGAAGCAGGCCGTGCGGCCGGTTTGAACTCATCACTTCTTGACCGTCTATTGCTCACCCCTGATCGAGTTCAAGCAATTGCTGGGGGAGCGCGACAAGTTAGTCAGCTTCCAGATCCGCTTGGAAACACTTTGCGCACATCAACTTTGCCTAATGGAATTGAGTTGGAACAAATCTCAGTTCCATTCGGTGTCATCGGAATGGTTTACGAGGCCCGCCCCAATGTAACGGTCGATGCCGCGGTAATTTTGTTGATGTCCGGAAATGCAGCTTTGCTTCGCGGATCATCAAGTGCAGCACATAGCAACGAGGTCTTAGTGCGTGTTATGCGCGATGCCCTAGCCACAACTTCAATTTCACCAGATGTTATTCAATTAGTGCCATCAGAAGATCGTGAAACGGTTAAAGCCCTGCTCAATGCTCGCGGAAAAGTGGATCTAGTGATTCCACGTGGAAGCGCGGCGCTAATTCGCATGGTTGTCGATGAATCATCAGTTCCAACCATCGAAACCGGTGCAGGTGTTTGTCACGTCTACATTGATGAGTTTGCAGATTTAAGCAAAGCAGTCCCAATTATTATCAACTCAAAGGTCCAACGACCAAGCGTATGCAACGCCGCAGAAACCTTGTTAGTGCATTCAGCGCTAGCAGATAGCTTTATGCCGATTGCACTCACAGCGCTTCATGAAGCGGGTGTTGTATTGCATTGCGATAACCGCGCTCTAGTAATCGCCAACAAAGCAGGGATTCCAGCAAATCAGGCAACAGATGAAAACTTCTGTACCGAGTACGGAACTCTTGAGATGAATGTGGCAGTCGTTGATTCAGTTGATTCAGCCAGTGCGCACATCGCTAAGTACGGAACGCAACACACAGAGGCGATTATTTCCGAGAATAAGGATTCAGTTAAGAGATTCATAGCGCTGGCAGATTGTGCAGCGGTTATGGTCAATACATCCACCAGATTTACAGATGGCGAACAGATGGGTTTTGGGGCTGAAATCGGAATCTCAAACCAAAAGCTCCATGCTCGTGGACCTATGGGGCTAGAGGCGATGACGACTACAACTTGGATTGTTACCGGAAATGGGCAAATTCGCAGTTAGGCGTGGATTTAATTAGACTGGCCACATGAGCAGCCTTTCACGCGATGATGTCGCCAAACTTGCAGGCCTAGCCCGCATCGAAATGAGCGAAGAAGAGTTGATTAATCTCTCTAATGAGTTCACCGTTATTTTGGATGCCGTAGCGCGCGTGCAGGAAGTTGCCGGCGCTAATGTCGAGCCAACTTCGCACCCACTGCCTTTGAGAAATGTTTTCCGTGCAGATGTAGTTGTTCCAAGTCTTACTCCTGAAGAAGCTCTTTCAGGAGCGCCAGCGCAAGAGGAGCAACGTTTCCGCGTTCCTCAGATTTTGGGTGAAGAATGATTCGCAACTCTGCATCCGAAATGGCAGCAAAATTAGCTGCAGGAGAAATTACATCAGTTGCATTAACCCAAGCACATCTTGATCGCATCGCAGCGGTAGATACAGATGTTCATGCATTCTTATATGTAGACACCGAAGGTGCATTAGCCCAAGCCGCTGCAATTGATGCGAAGCGTGCAAAGGGTGAAAAGTTGTCACCACTTGCAGGTGTTCCACTTGCACTGAAAGATGTCATGGCGCAAAAGGGTGTTCCAACGACATGTGGTTCAAAGATCCTTGAAGGCTGGCGTCCACCGTATGACTCAACAGTTGTGGCAAACCTCAAGAAAAATGATGTTGTTATTTTGGGTAAGACCAATATGGATGAGTTTGCGATGGGTTCATCAACTGAAAACTCTGCATATGGTCCAACTCATAACCCTTGGGATTTAACTCGTATCCCTGGCGGTTCTGGCGGTGGCTCATCTGCAGCACTTGCTGCCTTTGAAGCTCCACTTGCTATCGGAACTGATACAGGTGGCTCAATTCGCCAACCTGCAGCGGTTACCGGAACGGTGGGTGTGAAGCCAACCTATGGTGGCGTTTCACGTTTTGGTTTGGTCGCGTTCTCATCTTCTCTAGATCAAGCAGGCCCATGTGCACGTACTGTTTTAGATACTGCTTTACTTCATGAAGCAATCGCTGGCCATGATCCAAAGGATGCAACAAGTATCAACGCACCAGTTCCTCAAGTAGTCGCCGCCGCAAAATCAGGTGATGTAAAGGGAATGAAAATCGGTGTTGTGAAGGAGCTCAATGGCGATGGATATCAGCCTGGAGTTCGTGCACGATTTGAAGAATCACTTGAACTTTTGGCAAAGGCTGGTGCTGAGATTGTTGAAGTTTCTGCACCAAACTTTGAATACGCCCTTGCTGCCTATTATTTAATCGCGCCTTCTGAGTGTTCATCTAACTTGGCCCGTTTTGATGCGATGCGTTACGGATTACGCGTTGGCGATGTTGATGGTGCCTCAGCCGAATCTGTCATGAACCTAACTCGTGAAGTTGGTTTCGGTAAAGAGGTTAAGCGCCGCATTATTTTGGGAACCTACGCTTTGTCATCGGGTTACTACGATGCTTATTACGGCAGCGCGCAAAAGGTTCGCACACTTATCACTCAAGATTTCACAAACGCTTTCGAAAAGGCAGATGTTCTGGTTTCTCCAACATGCCCAACAACAGCGTTCAAGATTGGTGAAAAGGCAAACGATCCGCTTGCTATGTATCTCAATGACATCGCAACGATTCCGGTTAACATGGCTGGAATCGGTGGAATGTCACTTCCATCTGGTTTAGCTGATGAGGATGGCCTACCAGTTGGTTTCCAAATCATGTCACCTGTAATGAAGGATGAGCGCATGTACTCAGTAGGTGCAGCTCTAGAAGCGGCGCTACTTACTAAATGGGGTGCGCCATTACTGGATAAGGCTCCAGTTCTAGGAGGTGCGCGATGACGATTTCATACGATGATGTAGTCGCTAAGTACGAGCCAGTCTTGGGTCTTGAAGTACACGTAGAGCTCAACACCAACTCAAAGATGTTTTGTGGTTGCAGCACTGTATTTGGCGCAGAACCAAACACTCAAACTTGCCCTGTTTGCTTGGCTTTACCTGGAGCACTTCCTGTTGTGAATGAAAAAGCAATTGAGTCCACGATCAAAATCGGTTTGGCGCTAAATTGCTCGATCGCACCATTCTCACGCTTTGCTCGCAAGAATTACTTCTATCCAGATATGCCAAAGAACTTCCAGATCTCGCAGTATGACGAGCCAATCTGTGTCGATGGATATGTTGATGTAGAAATCGAAACCGATGAAGGTCCAAAGAAGTTCCGTGTAGAAGTCGAACGTGTACACATGGAAGAGGACACCGGAAAGTCATTGCACGTAGGTGGCGCAACTGGTCGCATCCATGGCGCTGAATATTCACTGCTTGATTACAACCGTGCAGGTATTCCTCTAGTTGAAATCGTTACCAAGATTGTTCCAGGAACTGGAAAGTATGCACCAGAGGTAGCAAAGGCCTACGTTG
This sequence comes from Actinomycetota bacterium, assembly GCA_046052005.1. GTDB lineage: Bacteria > Actinomycetota > Actinomycetes > Nanopelagicales > Nanopelagicaceae > Planktophila. The sequence goes on along the minus strand of JBJONC010000008.1, from coordinate 17,960 downwards.
CAGAGTTACGCGACATTCTTCGCGCACTGGGCGTAAGTGATGTGAAGATGGAGCAGGGATCCTTGCGTTGCGATGCCAATGTGTCATTGCGCTTGATCGGTGCAGAAAAACTAGGTACGCGCAGCGAAACAAAAAATGTGAACTCATTGCGCTCTGTTGAGCGTGCGGTTCGTGGCGAGATGATCCGTCATGCTGAACTATTAAACGCAGGTGGGCGAGTAGTGCAAGAAACTCGTCACTTCCAAGAAGACACTGGGTTAACTCGCTCAGGTCGTTCGAAGGAACAAGCCGAGGATTACCGTTACTTCCCAGAGCCAGATCTAGTGCCGGTTGCACCAGATGCTGCATGGATTGAAGAGCTGCGCGCTGCGTTACCGGAGCGCCCATCGATTCGTCGCAAGCGTTTACAAGAGGCGTGGGCGGTTCCTGAAAAGGAAATGGCTGCAATGATCAACGCCGATGTTCTTGATATTGTCGAAGCCACAGTACTTCTTGGCGCGGATCCATCCAAGGCTCGCAGTTGGTGGCTAGGTGAAATTTCTAGAATTGCAAATGACAAAGATGTCGCCATCGCCGATCTTTCAATCACACCGCAAGATGTTGCCGAGATTGTTGCATTGGTGAATTCCGGTGAGCTGACCGACAAACTTGCTCGTCAAGTTGTTGAGGGAGTTATTGGTGGAGAAGGAAAGCCATCTGAAGTTGTTTCAAAGCGTGGAATCAAGGTTGTTAATGATGATGGCGCGCTTATGGCGGCGATTGAAAAGGTTTGTGCCGAGCAAGCAGAAACTGCAGAGAAGGTTCGAAATGGACACTTGCCTGCCGCTGGAGCTTTGATTGGTGCGGTCATGAAAGAGACAAAGGGCCAAGCAGATGCTGCTCGAGTACGAGAGCTTCTACTTGGCCACTTGGGTCAGGCTAATTAGCGATTAATTAGTGAAAGCCTGCGCCTTCTGCTTCAACAAGTGACTCTTTACCAATATTGATAAAGAAGAAGAGCACGATTGCACCGACAAAGAGCAACGCTGCACTGAACTTGAATGCAACTGTAAAGCCATGAGTCATAGCAAATGGCATTACCTTTTCACCCAACTGTGAATTTGCTGCTGCAAATGTTGTAGTGGCAGTAGCTGCAACTGTGTTAAGTAATGCAGTACCGAGTGAGCCACCAATCTGCTGACTGGTGTTAACCATCGCGCTTGCAACACCTGTGTCATGGTTTGAAACTGCATGAAGAGAAGTTGATGTCAATGGAATAAACACCAAAGCCATTCCACTGGACATAATCAGCAATGATGGCAAAACATGTGTTGTATATGAGGTTTCTGGGGTAATCCGAGTCATAAGCAATAAGCCAAGACTTGCAGCTAGCAACCCTGGAACCATCAAAGGCTTAGGACCAACCTTAGGAAGCAAGGTTGATGCAATTCCTGCGAAGACAATGATTCCCGCAGTGAATGGAAGGAATGCAAAGCCTGATTTCAATGGGCTATATCCGAGAATTACCTGAAGGTATAAACCTAAGAACAAGAACATTGAGAACAATCCTGCGCCAACTACGAGTGAACCTAAGTACGAACCGCCACGGTTGCGCTCAGTCACAACACGAAGTGGCATCAGCGGGTTCTTAACGCGCATTTCGATTGCCACAAAAATAACTAGAAGAACAACTGCAGCTACCAAGAATGAGATTGTCAGTGAATCTGACCAACCCTTTGTTGCAGCTTCATTGAAGCCGTAGGTAAGTGAGAACAAACCAGCTGTTGCGGTTACAACGCCCGGAATGTCATATGTATTGTCGCCTTGAGCCTTGGATTCCTTTACAAACTTAATTGCAAGAATGGCTGCAAAAATTGCGATAGGAGTATTGACTCCAAGACACCAGCGCCATGAGAAAAATTCTGTGAGCGTTCCACCCAGGATCAAGCCAATCGCTGCGCCTCCACCTGAAATTGCACCAATTACACCAAAGGCCTTTGCGCGCTCCTTAGGAACGGTGAAGGTCACTGAAATAATCGCTAAAGCAGCTGGTGCAAGTAGCGCTCCGAAAACACCCTGAAGTGCACGAGATGCAAAGAGCATTCCTTGAGTCGATGCGATGCCGCCAAGTGCAGAAGCGGCTGCAAAACCAATTAGACCAATAAGAAAGATCTTCTTGCGACCCATGTAATCGCCGATTCGTCCACCCAAGAGTAGGAGGGAGCCGAAGGCAAGGGTGTAAGCGGTAATAACCCATTGCTGATTAGCATCTGAGATTCCTAGATCAACCTTTGCACTTGGGATAGCGATGTTCATGATGGAGCTATCCAGGACAATCATTAGCTGTGAAATAGCGACAACGAACAGAGTTCGCCATCTAGTCGGATCAAGGGTTTCTGAGTTGGTGGTTTGTGACACGGTAACGCTCCAATTATTCGACTGATAAATGAGTTATCAAGAGGGTAGAATTCTCTCATGCCTAACATGAAACCACGATCAAATGTCGTCACTGATGGACTCGAAAGAGCTCCCGCACGTGGAATGTTGCGCGCAGTTGGAATGGGTGATGAGGATTGGGTCAAGCCGCAAATCGGTATTGCATCATCATGGAATGAAATTACTCCCTGCAACCTATCGTTAGATCGTTTAGCTAAAGCATCAAAGCAGGGAGTCATTGATGCTGGTGGTTTCCCAATGCAGTTCGGAACTATTTCAGTTTCGGATGGAATTTCAATGGGCCACGAAGGTATGCATTTTTCTCTAGTTTCTCGCGAAGTGATTGCCGACTCAGTCGAATGTGTAATGCAAGCAGAACGTCTTGATGGAATGGTGACTTTTGCTGGTTGCGATAAGTCACTGCCTGGAATGATGATGGCTGCAGCACGTATCGATGTTGCAAGTGTTTTCGTATATGCAGGATCTACATTGCCAGGTCAGGTTGATGGCAAAGATGTAACAATCATTGATGCATTTGAAGCGGTCGGCGCATGTGCAAGAGGCTTGATTACGCAAGATCGTGTCGATCAAATCGAACGTGCAATTTGTCCAGGTGAGGGTGCATGCGGAGGCATGTACACCGCAAACACAATGGCAAGTATTGGTGAGGCGATTGGATTATCACTTCCAGGATCCGCGGCACCTCCTGCTGTAGATCGACGTCGCGATACTTATGCAATCGCGTCAGGAGCAGCTGTTGTCGAACTGATTCGCCAAGGAATCACCACTCGAGACATTTTGACAAAGCCTGCCTTTGAAAACGCGATCACAATCTTGATGGCATTAGGTGGATCTACTAATGCAGTTCTTCACTTATTGGCAATCGCAAACGAGGCCAATGTTGATCTTTCACTAGATGATTTCCATCGCATTGGTTCCAAAGTCCCATTGCTTGGAGACTTAAAGCCATTTGGAAAATTTGTCATGAGCGATGTCGACAAGGTCGGCGGAATTCCAGTTGTCCTTAAGGGCTTGCTTGATGCAGGACTTTTGCATGGTGATGTTTTAACGGTAACAGGTAAGACAATGGCGGAAAATCTCAAGGAGATTGCACCACCAGATCCAGATGGGCAGATCTTAAAGGCGGTTTCATCACCGATGTCGACAGATGTTGGAATCACAATCTTGGGCGGAACTCTTGCAACCGAAGGTGCTGTGTGTAAGACCGCAGGCATTGGAATTGAAAGCTTTGAAGGACCAGCGCGCGTCTTTGAGCGCGAACAAGCGGCGATGGATGCACTTGAAAATGGAACCATTCAAGCTGGCGATGTAGTTGTGATTCGCTATGAAGGTCCAAAGGGTGGACCAGGAATGCGCGAGATGTTAATGATCACCGGTGCCATTAAAGGCGCAGGTCTTGGAAAATCAACTCTGCTATTAACTGATGGACGTTTCTCTGGTGGATCAACTGGTTTGTGTGTTGGTCACGTTGCACCAGAAGCGGTTGATGGGGGACCAATCGCATTCATTAAGGATGGCGACAGAGTTCGAATCGATATCACCAATCGCACCCTTGATTTGTTGGTAGATCCAGCTGAGTTGGAAGCACGCAAAGTTGGCTGGTCTCCTCTGACTCATAAGTACTCAACGGGGGTCCTTGCTAAATACTCAAAGTTGGTCGGCTCTGCTTCACAGGGTGCGGTCTGCAGCTAAGGGTTTTGCCCTCAAGTTTTTCCCAAATGGTGAGATCTCCATCTCAACCCTTGACGTTTGAGCCTGCTTCAATGGAGAATAGGGTCATGAGCACAACATTTGTGGTGGTGATTTAAAGGCGCGTGATCGGTTTTTGATCATGCGCCACCCTCAGTTATCTGAGGGTTTTTTCATTTCAACCCCAATGTGAAGGCCACACACAGTATCGAAGCGAAAGGAGATGGATATGAGCAAGAAGATGAGTGGAGCTAGTTCACTCGTGCAATCTTTGGAGTCTGCCGGCGTCGATGTGATGTTCGGACTTCCAGGTGGTGCGATTCTTCCTGCATACGATCCAATCTTCGATAGCAAGATTCGCCACATCTTGGTTCGTCACGAACAAGGTGCAGGACATGCAGCAACTGGTTATGCCCAAGTCACTGGTCGTGTTGGTGTCTGTATCGCAACTTCAGGACCGGGCGCAACAAATCTTGTAACGCCACTTGCAGATGCAGCAATGGACTCGGTTCCACTTGTAGCAATCACGGGACAAGTTCCATCCGTTGCAATTGGTACAGATGCATTCCAGGAAGCTGATATTCGTGGAATCACAATGCCATTTACCAAGCACAACTATCTCGTTACAGATCCAAAGGATATTCCACGCGCAATTGCAGAAGCTTTTTACATTGCAGGTTCCGGTCGTCCGGGTCCAGTTTTGGTAGATATAGCAAAGGATGCGCTTCAAAAGGAAACTGATTTTGTGTGGCCAAAGGAGTTATCACTTCCGGGTTACCACCCACAGCTCGAGCCTGAAAATCAGTTCATCAAGGATGCGGCAGCGCTCATTGCTCAATCATCAAAGCCAGTTTTCTATGTTGGTGGCGGAGTTATCAAAGCAAATGCATCAAAGGAGTTAATGCAGCTGGCCGAACTTGTTGGCGCACCAGTTGTTACAACTTTGATGGCATTGGGTGCATTCCCTGATAGTCATCCACAACATCTTGGTATGCCTGGAATGCACGGAACAGTTGCAGCGGTTACATCCTTACAAAAGGCGGATCTACTCATTACCTTGGGTGCGCGATTTGATGATCGCGTTACCGGAAAGCTTTCAACCTTCGCAGTAAATGCAAAGGTCATTCACGCAGATATTGATCCAGCAGAAATTGGAAAGAATCGTTTCGCAGATGTACCTGTTGTGGGCGATTTAAAGCGCACCATTGCGGCATTAATTCCTGCAGTAAAGGCGGAATTTGCTAAGAACCAGCCTGATTTATCGCCATGGATTGCATCAATGAACAAGCTTCGCGCGACGTATCCACTCGGATATGAACTGCCTAAGGATGGTTCGCTGTCACCGCAATATGTAATTGAAAGAATCAGCGCGTTAACTGGCCCTGAAGGAATTTATGTTGCAGGTGTGGGACAGCATCAAATGTGGGCCTCGCAGTTTGTAAAGTATGAAAACCCTCGCACCTGGCTGAACTCTGGTGGTTTGGGAACTATGGGCTACGCGGTTCCTGCAGCTATGGGTGCAAAGGTTGGCGCACCTGATGCAACGGTATGGGCGATCGATGGCGATGGTTGTTTCCAGATGACTAACCAAGAGTTAGTTACTTGCGCACTGAACAATATTCCAATCAAGGTTGCAATCATTAACAATGAATCTCTCGGAATGGTCCGCCAGTGGCAAACCTTGTTCTATGAAGGTCGTTACTCGAACACAAGCCTTGATTCAAAGCGAGTTCCAGATTTTGTTAAGTTGGCTGAAGCCATGGGATGCGTTGGCTTGAGTTGCGAACGCCCTGAAGATGTAGATGCAGTCATCAGGCAAGCAAATGCAATTAATGATCAACCAGTAGTTGTTGATTTCAGAGTTTTCAGAGATGCAATGGTGTGGCCAATGGTTGCAGCGGGAACATCAAATGATGACATCATGATCGCGCGTGAACTCGCGCCTGACTGGGATTCACAGGAGCTCTAATGAGTACACATACCCTTTCTGTTCTGGTTGAAAACTCACCAGGTGTTCTTGCACGAGTCGCAGGATTGTTTTCGCGTCGTGCCTACAACATCGATTCATTGGCTGTAGGACCGACAGAAAATCCAAATATTTCACGAATGACAATTGTCATTAATGTTGAAAGCCACTCTTTGGAGCAAGTTATTCGCCAACTCGATAAGTTGATTAATGTCATCCATATCGCAGAACTAAAGCTTGAAGATTCAGTCCAAGCAGAATTACTGCTAGTTAAGATCTCGGCAACATCAAAGAATCGTTTTGATGTTGATGCAGTGCTTGAAACCTACGGTGCAACGATTGTTGATGAGGATTCAGAATCTCTGACACTCGAGGCAACAGGGGATGGCGCGAAAATCAGTGACCTACTTAACGCCCTAGAGCGATTTGGCATCCGTGAACTAGCTCAATCAGGCTTGGTAGCGATCGAACGTGGCAGTGGTTCGCTTGCAGACCGTACCCTTAGCACTCAAAGTATTCCTACCGCCGACAGCGGGCAGGCTGATTACCAAAACTAAAACCAAACAAGTACAAACAACAAAGGACGATGAGGAGAAATACCGTGGCAGCAACGATGTATCACGAAGAGGATGCTGATCTATCGATCATCCAAGGTCGCAAAGTCGCGATCATCGGTTACGGCTCACAAGGACATGCACACGCACTTAACTTGCGTGATAGCGGTGTTGATGTTCGAGTTGGTTTGAAGGATGGTTCACCATCACGCGCCAAGGCTGAAGCAGAAGGACTACGCGTCACATCTGTTGCTGAAGCGGTTAAGGAATCAACTGTCATCATGATTTTGGCGCCAGATCACCTACAGCGCCACATCTACACAGAGTCAATTCTTCCTAACCTCAAGGATGGCGATGCGCTGTTCTTCGGACATGGATTCAACATTCGTTTTGGTTATATCAAGCCATCTGCATCTGTTGATGTGTGCATGGTTGCACCAAAGGGTCCTGGTCACCTTGTCCGTCGCGAATACGCAGCGGGCCGCGGAGTTCCTGTCATCGTTGCTGTTGAGCAGGATGCAACAGGTAACGCTTGGCCATTGACACTTTCATATGCAAAGGCAATCGGCGGACTTCGCGCAGGCGGAATCCTTACAACATTTACTGAAGAAACAGAGACTGATCTATTTGGCGAGCAGTCAGTACTTTGCGGTGGAGCATCACAGCTAGTTATGTACGGTTTCGAAACTTTGACAGAAGCTGGATACCAGCCAGAGGTTGCATACTTCGAGTGCTTGCATGAACTTAAGTTGATCGTTGACCTTATGTACGAGGGTGGAATCGCAAAGCAGCGTTGGTCAGTTTCTGACACAGCTGAATTCGGTGATTATGTTTCTGGTCCACGCGTTATCGATCCACGCGTCAAGGAAAACATGAAGGCTGTTCTTGCAGATATCCAAAGCGGAGCATTTGCAAAGCGCTTCATCGATGACCAAGAGGCTGGAGCACCTGAATTTAAGTCACTTCGTGCCAAGGGCGAGACACATCCAATTGAGGCTGTTGGTCGCGAACTTCGCAAGATGTTCTCATGGATGAAGCAGTCAAAGGGCGACGATTACAAGGAAGGCAGCGCAGCGCGTGGCTAAACCTATTGTTTTAATCGCTGAAGAGTTAAGCCCTGCAACACTTGAAGCGCTAGGTCCTGATTTTGAGGTTGTTAACTGCGACGGTGCAAACCGCGAAGAACTTCTTGCAGCGCTAGCTAAAGGTGTCGATGCGGTTTTGATTCGTTCTGCAACCAAGATGGATGCAGAAGCGATTGCAGCAGCAAAGGGATTAAAGGTTATTGCTCGCGCAGGTGTTGGTTTAGATAACGTTGATATTCCTGCGGCTACTGCTGCAGGTGTCATGGTTGTTAATGCTCCAACATCAAACATTGTTTCAGCTGCCGAACTTGCGATTGCTTTGCTTATGGCATCTGCACGTTTTGTTTCACCTGCTCATGCAGCTTTGCGTAACGGTAAGTGGGCACGTTCAAAGTACACAGGTGCTGAGATCTTTGAAAAGACTCTTGGAATTGTTGGCTTTGGTCGTATCGGACAGTTAGTCGCACATCGCATGCAGGCATTTGGAATGGATGTTGTTGCATACGATCCATATCTACAGCCAGCACGTGCTGCACAACTCGGTGTACGTCTAGTTGAATTAGATGAGCTCCTAAAGGTTTCAGATTTCATCACAATTCACCTCCCAAAGACCAAGGAAACTGCAAACCTCATTGGCGTTGAAGCGCTCAAAAAGGTTAAGCCATCAGTGCGCATCATTAACGCCGCTCGCGGTGGAGTTCTTGACGAGGCTGCATTGTTTGATGCAATCACTGAAGGTCGAGTAGCCGGTGCAGGTCTTGATGTTTTCTCAACAGAGCCTTGTACAGATTCACCACTATTTACTTTGGATCAAGTTGTTGCGACACCTCACTTAGGTGCTTCAACAGACGAAGCTCAAGAGCGCGCAGGTATTGCTGTCGCCGTTTCAGTGCGTAAAGCACTTGCCGGCGAGCTGGTTCCTGATGCGGTCAATGTGAAGGGCGGAGCGATTCACGAAGAGATTCGTCCAAGTTTGCCTTTGGTTGAAAAGATGGCGCAGATTGCAACAGCAATTGCAGGTGAAGCTCCAGTAAGTATGGATCTGACCGTTAAGGGAGATATCTCTGAACACGATTCATCAATCCTTGCAACAAGTGCACTTAAGGGTGCTCTACTTGGTTGCGGTTTATTGGATGTCACATATGTAAATGCACCTGCACTTGCTGCAGAGCGCGGTGTTACATCCTCTGTTACGACAGATCCAGAAAGCCCTGAATACCGCAGCATGATTTCACTTCGCGCAGCTCTTGCCGATGGAAAAATTGTTACCGTTGATGGAACCTTGATGGGTATTCGTAAGGTAGAAAAGATCATCGCTATTGATGGATTTGATCTCGATCTTCCACCAACTGAAAACCTTTTGTTCCTTCGTTATTCAGATAAGCCAGGAGTTGTCGGAACAGTTGGTAACGCTCTTGGAAAAGCTGGCATCAATATTGCAGGCATGCAGGTTGCACGTAGTGCAGCCGGTGGAGAAGCGTTGATGGCGCTCACAGTTGATTCACAAATCAGCGATGAGTTGATTACATCTGTTAAGAAGGAAACAGGAGCAGATTTAGTTCGCTCCGTAACTTTGGTGGGGTAATGACAACAATTAATTTAGCTGTAATTGCAGGCGATGGAATTGGTCCTGAGGTTGTAGGTGAAGGCCTCAAGGTTCTCGACGTTGTTGCAAAGAAGTACGGAGTCGAATTTAAGAAGACTTCATATGATCTTGGAGCAGCGTTTTGGCATCGCACCGGCGAGGTATTGCCAGATGCAACTTTGGCAGATCTTGCTAAAGCAGATGTAATTTTGCTGGGTGCAGTTGGAGATCCAACTGTTCCTAGCGGAGTCTTAGAGCGTGGACTATTGCTTAAGCTTCGCTTCGCCTTTGATCATTACATCAATCTGCGTCCAGCTCGATTAATGCCAGGTGTTACAGGCCCGCTAGCAACCAAGGCACCAATTGATTTTGTCGTTGTTCGTGAAGGTACCGAAGGTCCATATGTTGGCGCTGGAGGAGTACTTGCAGAAGGTACCGATGCTGAGATCGCTACAGAAGAGAGCCTTAATACCCGTCGTGGCGCAGAGCGCGTAATCCGTGATGCTTTTGAGCGCGCTTCAAAGCGTGAGCGAAAGAAGTTAACACTTGTACACAAGAACAATGTTCTGACTCGTGCAGGTGGATTGTGGACGCGCACATTTAATGAGGTTGCAAAGGAATACCCAGCGATCACAACTGAGTACCTACACGTTGATGCAGCATCTATGTTCTTTGTAACAAACCCTGATCGTTTTGATGTTGTCGTAACAGATAACCTTTTCGGAGATATCTTGACCGATATCGCAGCGGCTATCTGCGGTGGCATTGGTCTTGCAGCATCTGGAAATATCAATCCAACTGGAAAATTCCCATCAATGTTTGAGCCAGTACATGGTTCAGCACCAGACATTGCAGGAAAGAACTTAGCTGACCCAACTGCGACAGTTATGTCAGTTGCGATGATGTTAGATCACCTTGGGTTTTCCGATGCGGCACGCGATGTCGAAAAGGTGGTTGCGGCCGATCTTCTTTCTCGTGGCGATAAAAAGCGAAGCACTACTGAAATTGGAGATGCGCTAGCAAGCGCACTGTAATCATGAAGATCACTCTTAATCCCAACGCTAAAGATGCAGCTACGCGTGATGCGCTAGTTGCAGAAGGTGGCTTTGGTAAGTACTACACCGATCACATGGTGATGTGCGAATGGAGTGAAGCAGAGGGTTGGGGTGAACCACACCTCATGCCATATGGTCCAATTTCTTTAGATCCTGCAACCGCAGTTTTTCATTATGGCCAAGAGATCTTTGAAGGAATGAAGGCGTATCGCCAACCTGATGGATCAATCGGATTATTTCGACCAACAGCAAACGCAAAGCGCTTTGCTAACTCTGCAAAACGTTTAGCGCTTCCTGAAATGCCGGTCGAGTTATTCATGGAAACCGTCGAAGCCCTTGTTAAACAAGATGCAGGTTGGGTTCCAAACAAGGTGGGGGAGTCGTTGTATATCCGCCCATTTATGATCGCAACTGAGGTCGGTTTAGGCGTACGCCCTTCAAATAAAGCCACATACCTTCTTATTGCAACACCTGCAGGTGCCTACTTTGATCCTTCAAAGGCGGTATCTGTATGGATTTCGACTGAGTATGTTCGCGCAGCTCAAGGCGGAACTGGTGAAGCGAAGTGCGGTGGAAATTACGCAGCATCGCTTGTGGCGCAAAAGGCGGCAGCTAAAGAGGGTTGCGATCAAGTTGTATGGATCGATGCAAAAGAGCGAAAGTGGATTGAAGAGATGGGTGGCATGAACCTTTACTTTGTAAAGGGTAAAGGCGCAGATGCAACTGTCATCACTCCAAAGTTAACTGGAACGCTATTGCCAGGAATTACACGCGATTCGATTTTGTCAGTAGCTGCAGATCTTGGATACAAGGTTGATGAAGTAATGCTGTCTATTGATGATTGGCGCGATGGTGTTACATCTGGCGAGATCACTGAGATTTTTGCATGTGGAACCGCTGCTGTTGTTTCACCTGTTGGCCAAGCTAAGAGCGCTATGGGTACATGGGTTACTGGCGATGGTCAGCCAGGTGTGATCACCATGCAAATCCGCAATCACTTATTAGGAATTCAGCACGGCACCATTGCAGACAAGCACAACTGGATGAGTGCGGTTAAGTAATGCCAGTAAATGATTCTTTCCATATCTACGACACAACACTTCGCGATGGCGCACAGCAAGAGGGTTTGAACCTTTCTGTTCATGACAAGCTGAACATTGCCCGTCATTTAGATGATTTAGGTGTTGGCTTTATCGAGGGTGGATGGCCCGGAGCAAATCCAAAAGACACCGAATTTTTCGCACTTGCCAAGAAAGAACTAAAGCTCAAGAACGCAACCTTTGTTGCATTTGGTGCGACACGACGTCCTAATGCAAAGGCTGCTGATGATGTACTACTTGGTGCCTTGCGTGACAGTGGAGCACCGGCAGTAACTCTGGTTGCTAAAGCATTTGATCGCCATGTGGATCTTGCTCTAAAGACATCTTTGGATGAAAACCTTGCGATGATTCGTGATTCAGTAACGCATCTTCGCGAAGAAGGTCAGCGTGTTTTTCTTGATGCAGAGCACTTCTTCGACGGCTATCGCAGCAACCGTGCATATGCACTAGAAGTTGTGCGAGTAGCTGCAGAAGCCGGTGCAGATGTGATCGCTTTATGCGATACCAACGGCGGAATGTTGCCGGATGAGCTTTCACAAGTTGTTCACGATGTCTTAACGGCAAGCTCTGCGCGCTTGGGTATTCACTGCCACAACGACACAGGATGCGCGGTTGCAAACTCGATGGCCGCTGTTGCTGCAGGTGCAACCCATGTTCAGGGAACTTTGAATGGATATGGTGAGCGAACCGGAAATGCTGATCTTGTGACGATCATCGCGAACCTAGAGTTAAAGAAAAAGCAGTTGGTGTTACCTCCGAACGCGCTTCGCGAAGCATTTAGAATTTCACACGCAGTAGCTGAAGTAACAAATGTTGCCCCAAGCGGTCGTCAACCATATGTTGGAGTTTCAGCGTTTGCCCACAAGGCAGGCTTACATGCAAGTGCTATCAAGGTAGACCCATCTTTGTATCAACATGAAGATCCTTCATCTGTCGGAAATGATATGCGTATGTTGGTCTCTGACATGGCCGGCCGTGCATCTATTGAATTAAAGTCACAAGAGCTTGGTGTAGATCTTGGTGGAGATAAAGAGCTCATCGGTCGCATTGTTGATCGAGTTAAGGATATGGAATCTCGAGGGTTTACCTTTGAGGCTGCCGATGCTTCCTTTGAGCTATTGGTTCATGAGGAGATGTCTGGAAAGCGTCCATCATTCTTCACAATAAATCATTGGGTTACATCTGTAGAACGTGCAGCTGATCAATCCATCACTACCAAGGCAGAAGTTACCGTGACCGCGAAGGGTCAAGAGATTACGTGTAGTGGCGAAGGAAATGGTCCAGTTAACGCATTTGATAATGCGCTTCGAACAGGTCTGATCTCACTTTATCCAGAACTTTCATCACTCGAATTAACTGATTACAAGGTGCGCATTCTTGAAGGTCGTTTAGGAACAGGCGCGATTACCCGTGTATTGGTCGAAACCAGTGATGGCAATGGTGAATGGAATACCGTCGGTGTGCATGAAAACGTTATCGCTGCATCAGCAATGGCTTTAGAGGATGCCGTTACCTTCGGATTAATGCGTCAAGGACGTAAGCCCGAGTAAACTGTTAACGTGAGCGAAAATTACGAAAAGCTAATTGCAGCTTTTGCTCGCCACCTGCAAGTTGAACGTTCCTTATCTGCTCACACAATCCGCGCATACCTTGGTGATTTAGATTCACTGATTGAACACCTAGAGGCGATTGGCGTTACAGATATTTCAGACTTACAACTTATTCATTTGCGTTCGTGGTTAGCTAACCAACAAGTCAAAGGTGGAGCGCGAACAACGCTATCGCGTAGGGCGGTTTCTGTGCGCTTGTTTACTAAATGGGCGGTTAAGAACAATTACTTGGAAAAGGATGTTGCTGCAACCTTGGCAACACCTAAAGGGCATAGAACGCTGCCAGAAGTTCTGGAAATTGCAGATGCAAAGGTCGCGATGGATTCGCTCGCAACTAGAGCTGCTGAGGAAGAAACACCGATTTCACTACGCGATGTGGCCATGGTTGAGATGTTGTACGCATCAGGTGCTCGCGTAGCCGAACTGTGCGGTTTAGATTTGAGCGACATTGATTATGACCGCCAAACAATTCGAGTTTTAGGCAAGGGAAACAAAGAACGAACAATCCCTCTGGGAAATCCTGCAATGCGTGCCCTTAACGTTTATTTAAGAGATGCACGTGATACATTGAAAAATGAACAATCCGCCAACGCAGTTTTCTTAGGCGTGCGTGGAAAACGTATCGATCAACGTACAGTTCGCACCGTGGTATACAACGCCCTTCAAGCTATTGAAGGAATCGAGCGTATGGGTCCACATGCTCTGCGACATTCAGCCGCAACGCACTTATTAGAAGGTGGTGCCGATTTGCGTACAGTTCAGGAAATTTTGGGTCATGCTTCATTGGCAACAACACAGATTTACACCCATGTATCTACGGAGCGGTTACAAAAAGCTTTCAAGCAGGCACATCCACGCGCATGAGAGCATCTCTAGTAGTAATTCCGACCTACAACGAATCTGAAAGCATTACTCAGATTTTGTCCGCACTTAAACCTTTGGATTGTGATGTCCTTGTAATTGATGATGGATCACCTGATGGAACTGCACAGAAGGTGCGGGATCTTGGTGTTGAAGTCATTGAGCGAAGCGGAAAGCAAGGTTTAGGCAGCGCGTATCGAAATGGATTTTCTATCGGATTAGATCGCGGCTATACCTACATCATCCAAATGGATGCAGATGGCTCGCACCAAATCAGCGATCTTGAAAAGCTGATGGATTGGATTGGAAGTGCGGATTTAATCATTGGATCACGATGGGTTGCCGATGGTGGAATCGCTAACTGGAGCAGATTCCGTCAATTGATTTCAAAAGCCGCCAACAACTACGCCAATGCCTTGCTATCCCTTGGAATCAAGGACACGACTTCAGGTTTTCGAATCTACACATCCAAGTTGTTGCGCACCATGGAGATCTCAACGATTCGTTCCGAGGGATACTGCTTCCAAATTGAAATGACCCGTCGGGCGATTGCACGAGGGGGATCGGTGGCCGAAGTTCCAATCACCTTTATTGAACGAGCCCATGGGGTCAGCAAAATGTCCTTCGCAATCGCCCTAGAAGCGGTTGTTCGCATCACCGCCTGGGGGGCTTTGCGCCTAATCGGGCGGTAATTTCCACGCTCACGCTCAGGTAGGATTTGCCCTGCATCGATCTTCGGATTGATGACATCTCAGCACTCACCGGCTTCGGCCGGCATAACCACCTCGGTCCACAAGAAATTGTGGTCGGTGACTTCGAGTGCGACGGGCTAAACAAATTGTTTGGCCATAAACCGAGCGGGTTTTCTTCTGCTGCGCAGAGAAACCTAAGAAGGAGTATGCCGTCATGGCAGTTGTAACAATGCGAGAGCTCCTCGACAGCGGAGTCCACTTCGGACACCAGACTCGTCGATGGAACCCAAAGATGAAGCGCTTTATTTTCACAGAGCGCAATGGCATTTACATCATCGACATCCAGCAATCACTTGCACTTATCGATTCAGCGTATGAATTTGTTAAGGACACAGTTGCTAAGGGTGGCCACGTTTTGTTCGTTGGAACAAAGAAGCAAGCACACATGCCGATCATCAATCACGCAGCGCGCGTTGGAATGCCAACAGTGACTGAGCGTTGGTTGGGTGGAATGCTTACTAACTTCCCAACTGTGTACAAGCGTATTCAGCGCCTTAAGGAGCTAGAAGCTCTTGAAGAGAAGAACGATCTACTTCTAACAAAGAAGGAGCTTCTTGTTCTACGTCGCGAACGCGAAAAACTATTTAAGAACCTTGACGGTATCCGCAACATGACCAAGCTGCCTTCAGCGATTTGGGTTGTAGATACAAAGAAGGAGCACCTAGCGGTACAGGAAGCTAAGAAGCTTGGTATTCCAGTTATCGCAATCTTGGATACAAACTGCGATCCAGATGAGGTTGATTACAAGATTCCAGGTAACGATGATGCAATCCGTTCAATCGACTTGCTCACACGCGTTATCACCGATGCAATTGCAGCTGGCCTAAAGGCACGTTCTGCAAATGTAAAGGAAGAGACAAAGTCAGATGCACCAGCAGCTGTTGCTGCAGGCGAGCCATTGGCTGATTGGGAGAAGGAAATTCTCGACGGATCAGCACCAGCACCAACAACACCGGAGGCATAAATTGGCTAACTACACAGCTGAAGATGTAAAGAAGCTTCGTGAAGCAACTGCGGCAGGAATGCTGGATTGCAAGAAGGCTTTAGATGAAGCAGAAGGCGACTACAACAAGGCGCTCGACATTATTCGCGTTAAGGGCCTTAAGGGCATCACAAAGCGCGAAGGTCGTCTGACTTCAAATGGTGCGGTTGTTGCAAAGGTCGAGGGCAACCTTGGCGTAATGCTTGAACTCAACTGCGAAACAGATTTCGTTGCAAAGGGTGAGCGTTTCGTTGCTCTTGCAGATGAGCTACTGGCTCACCTACAAAATGCACAGTCTGATTCACTAGAGGCGTTCCTTGCATCAACAATGTCTAACGGCAACACCGTTCAGGCAACAGTTGATGAGGCGAATGCAACTATGGGCGAGAAGATTGAAGTTCGCCGAATTGCTGTAATCAAGGATTCACCAGTTGGAATTTACTTGCACCGTACAAGCCCAGATCTACCACCACAGGTTGGTGTATTGGTTGAGCTTGTTAAGGATGCAGCTGAAGTTGGCAAGGACATCGCACAGCACATTGCAGCCTTTGCGCCGCAATTTGTTAATCGCGAGGATGTTCCAGCTGACCTCATCGAGAACGAGCGCCGTATTGCAGAAGAGACAGCGCGCGAAGAGGGTAAGCCTGAGGCTTCACTTTCAAAGATCATCGAAGGCCGCGTGACCGGGTTCGTTAAGGAAGTTTCCTTGATCGAGCAGTCATTCGCTAAGGATGCAAAGAAGACTGTAAAGCAGATCCTCGATGAGGCAGGAACGGCTGTTAAGGCTTTCCATCGCTTCCGCGTGGGTCAATAAGGACAAGGTCTGATCGCTTAGACTTAGTCAAGGATTAGAACTGAAGCCAGACTATTAAAAGTTGGAGGAGCACTCATGCCCGGTACAAGAGGTACGTATCGGAGAGTGCTCCTTAAACTTTCTGGAGAAGTTTTTGGTGGAGAAAAGGGCATTGGTGTTGATCCCGATGTCGTTCAAGATATCGCACGACAAATCGCAGATGTAGCTCGCACAGGTGTGCAGGTAGCGATCGTTGTCGGTGGAGGAAATTACTTCCGCGGAGCAGAGCTTTCACAGCGTGGAATGGATCGTTCGCGCGCTGACTACATGGGAATGCTCGGAACGGTGATGAACTGTCTAGCGCTTCAAGATTTTCTAGAAAAAGAGGGTGTCGCAACCCGCGTTCAAACCGCGATCACGATGGGCCAAGTTGCAGAGCCTTACATCCCACTTCGCGCCATCCGTCACCTTGAAAAGGGTCGAGTAGTAATTTTTGGTGCAGGTGCAGGAATGCCATTCTTTACAACAGATACTGTGTCGGCGCAGCGCGCACTCGAAATCGGTGCAGAAGCTTTGCTGCTTGCAAAGAGTGGAGTTGATGGTGTGTACAGCGCAGATCCAAAGAAGGATCCAGCGGCAACCAAGTACGACACCATCACATACAACGAGGTCCTGTCTAAGTCTCTTGCTGTTGCAGATGCTGCAGCCTTTGCTCTGTGCCGCGAAAATAAGTTACCTATCGTCGTATTTGATTTAATGAAAAATGGAAATATTGGCCGCGCAGTTCGTGGTGAAGTAATTGGAACTCTCGTCGCATAAGCGATGAGTCAGATGCAAGAGCGGTAAGAGGAGCAAAAGAATGGCAGATGTAGCAAGCGCCCTAAAGGACGCTGAAACCAAGATGAACAAAGCGGTTGAGGTTGCCAAGGATGATTTTGCAACGATCCGCACAGGTCGCGCGCATCCCTCTCTGTTCAATAAGGTCATGGTCGATTACTACGGCACTTACACAGCGCTTTCTCAACTTGCAACGATTCAGGTTCCAGAAGCGCGCATGGCATTGATTTCTCCTTTCGATAAGGGTGCGATGGCATCGATTGAAAAAGCTATCCGCGAATCAGATTTAGGTGTAAATCCAGGAAATGATGGCTCAGTAATTCGAGTTAATTTCCCACAGCTCACTGAAGAGCGTCGCAAGGAGTACATCAAGGTTGTAAAGAGCAAGGCTGAAGATTCAAAGATCTCGATGCGCAATATCCGTCGTGCAGCAAAAGAAGCGATGGAAAAGATGGAAAAAGATGGCGAAATCGGAAAAGATGATTTAGCACGTGGAGAAAAAGAGCTTGAGAAGATAACTGCCGATCACGTAGCAAAGATTGATGAGTTGCTTAAGCACAAAGAGGTCGAACTCCTAGAGGTCTAGGGGCTCACTTATGTCAGATCTGCACTCGATCAACGAAGCGATCAATAAGAAGGCTGGGCGAAAGCTCTT
>JBJONC010000007.1:0-34162 GCA_046052005.1 Actinomycetota bacterium | reverse complement strand
CATTCCACAAACGATCAAGCATGTAGTACTTACGAAGTTCGGCACTTTGTACATGCACAACTAGATCTGAATAATCTAACAAGATCCATTCAGCACCATGTTCGCGACGAACAGGCTTATCGCCAATCGCTGAAAGTTGACGCTCTACCTCATCCGCGATTGCGTCTACTTGTGCTTCATTTTGGCCGGTTGCAATTAAGAAGACTTCGCTTAGAACTAATTGATCTGATAAATCTAGCGCCACAACATCTACGGCAATCTTGTCGATTGCAGCTTTGGCGGCTACTTGGGTGATCTCGAGTGTTCTGCTGCTAATTGTCATAAAGGTTATTGTCTCGTATAAATGCAGCCACCGATGACGAAACATCTGCGCTCAAACCTTGGCGAATTGTGGTGGCCGATACATTTAAAGCCCCAATATCGATGCCATCCCCTAAATATCCGGGTCTTCCAATTACCAAGAATTTAACCATGGTGCGCAACTCATCGATTCGGTGCCATTGATCTAATTTTTCTGCAGCATCTTGGCCGATGATCAAAACAATCGTGTCATCTGGATAGTTTTGGGCTACCGCTTCCACGGTATCGATTGCATAGCTTGGGCCCATTCTTAGGACTTCAATAGGATTGACGTGAACCTTTGAAGCAATGGCTGGTGGAAGATCCGAGAGCGCTAACTGACACATCGCCCTACGTTGCTGGGCTGTAGCGACTGGCGCATGGTCACGAAGTAAGGGTTCACCTGCAGGTACAACCAATAATTGGTCGACCAAATCTTTTTCAAAAAGTTGGGTAATTACATGTAAGTGGCCCAGATGAATTGGGTCAAAAGTTCCTCCGTAAATACCTACTCGGGACAAATTAGTCTCGGTCTAGGCGAAGAACTAAATACAAAAAGAGTGACATCACAACAAATGTGAATACACCAAAGAAAACGGGTGAGGCAGGAAGTTCGCGAGTGACCTCGCTGGCAAGAGTAATCATGGTTGAAATACTACTACTTGCCCGCCAATAGCTCTTTAAATCGTGCTTCATCAATTACAGGAACGCCTAAATCTTGGGCTTTAGCCAACTTAGAACCGGGATCGCTACCCACCAACACATAATCAGTCTTCTTGGAGACCGATGATGAGGCTTTTCCGCCATGCGCTGCAATCGATTCTGCAATTCCATCACGAGTAAATGATTCAAGTCCACCTGTAACAACAAAGGTAAGCCCGGCCAAAGTTTGTGGCAGCGCTTCGCTCTGTTGAAGAACCATGCACACTCCAGCCTTTTCCCACTTAGCAATAATCTCTTTATGCCACTTAACCTCAAACCACTCAACAATTGATTCGGCGATGATCTGTCCAACACCATCGATATCGGCTAGTTCTTCGGCGGTTGCTTCAGAGATCGCCTTAATTGAACCTAGAGCTGTTGCTAAACCTTGCGCAGCGGTCGGACCAACATGGCGAATTGAAAGGGCAACCAAGGTACGCCACAGTGGACGAGTCTTTGCCTCCTCGAGCGCTGCCAACAACTTTTCAACATTTGCTGCAGGCTTTCCATCTTTCTTGGTGAAGAAATTAGATGTGACTAACTTTTCTGCGGTTAAATCAAAAAGATCGGATTCATCTGTGATGATTGCGGCATCCAATAATGCAGCTGCAGCTTCATAACCCAGGACATCAATATCTAACGCGGCACGAGAACCAATGTAATAAATTCGTTCACGCAACTGAGCAGGGCAACTTTGAGTGTTGGGGCATCGAATATCTACATCGCCTTCACTCATCGCACGAAGCTCTGAACCACATTCAGGACAATGAGTTGGCATAACAAATGCACGCTCTGAACCAGTGCGCTTTTCAAGTACCGGACCTAGGACTTCGGGGATAACATCTCCCGCCTTGCGAATAACAACTGTGTCGCCGATTAAGACTCCTTTGCGCACAATCTCTTCGGCGTTATGCAAAGTCGCATTAGTTACCGTAGATCCCGCCACTTTCACCGGTTCCATGTACGCAAAAGGTGTAACTCTTCCGGTACGTCCAACGCTGACTTTGATATCTAGCAAAACGGTGGTGACCTCTTCAGGAGGGTACTTATAGGCAATCGCCCACTTAGGAGCTCGTGAGGTAAAGCCCAATTGTTGCTGCTGAGACAAAGAATCAACCTTGATCACAACACCATCGATTTCATGCTCTACATCGTGGCGATGATCTGCATAAAACTGAATGAACTGAGCTACATCTTCACGTGTTGAACACACTTTAAAACGATCACTTGTTGGCAAACCTAAACTTTTTAACTTTTCATAGGCACCACTTTGCGATTCAAAATCAATCCCTTCGCGCGCTCCAACGCCATGCACAACCACCGATAGAGGGCGAGATGCGGTAACTCGAGGATCCTTCTGTCGCAAAGAGCCAGCAGCACCATTTCGTGGATTAGCAAAAAGTTGCTTGCCTGCTTCTTCCAGAGATTCATTGAGTTCATTAAATGCTTTGATAGGAAAGAAAACTTCGCCACGAACTTCAATAAGTGTTGGTACAGAATCACCCTTTAATTGATGAGGCAAATTCTTGATTGTCTTAACATTGAGGGTGACATCTTCTCCGGTAACACCATTGCCTCGCGTTAAGCCCCGAACAAGCATGCCGTTTTCAAAAGTTAAGTTGATGGCAAGTCCATCGACCTTTACCTCACACAAATACTGCGGGTTAGTGATCTCTTTTTCGACTCGGTCAAACCATTGTGAAAGCTCATCTGCATCAAAGACATTGTCCAGACTCATCATCTTTTCAATGTGATCGCGTTGTTCAAACTGTGTGGAAAATCCTCCACCAACATGCTGCGTTGGTGAATCTGGTTCACGCAGCTCAGGATTCTTGTCCTCCAGAGTTTGGAGCTCACGTAATAAAGCATCAAATTCGGCATCGGTGATAGTTGGTTGATCTAAAACGTAGTACTTAAATTGATGGTCGCGGATCTCATTGATCAGCTCGGTCATTCGGTGACGGGCTTTATTGCTCATTGAGTCTCACAAATTGTGGCTGATGCTACGACGCGATCACCATCATAAATAACCATCGCTTGTCCCGTTGCAAGCCCCAGTAAAGGCTCTTCTAAGCTCGCAATTAACAAGCTCCCATCGAAGTAATAGCTACATCGCAAGGCAGCACCATGTGCTCGAACCTGAACAAAACCAGTACGGGGTGTTGAATCCACCGCTGGTCCACACCACACTGGGCGTTCTCCGCGCATGGTTGTGATCGCTAAATCTTCACGTGCGCCGACAACTACTGTGTTTGTCACCGGTTCAATCTTTAAAACAAATCGAGGCGAACCATCCGCGGTAGGTACAGTAAGTCCTAAACCTTTTCGCTGGCCGATTGTGTATGTATAGGCACCTTTGTGCTCACCGATCTTGTTGCCATCTTGATCAACGATTGGTCCAACCTCGCTGCCTAGGCGATCTCGCAACCAGCCCGCATTGTCACCAGATGGGACAAAACAAATGTCATGGCTATCCGGCTTTTGCGCAACGGCTAATCCGCGTCGTTCTGCTTCGGCACGAATGTCCACCTTGGTGGTATCCCCCAAAGGAAAGATTGCGCCATTAATTTGCTCAACGGTTAAGACAGATAAAACGTAAGACTGATCCTTGGAGTGATCGACGGCGCGATGAAGAGTTTTTCCATCAGGGCCAATTTGTGTTCGTGCATAGTGACCGGTGACAACTCCGTCGTATCCCATTGCCCGCGCACGATCCAGAACCGCTGCAAACTTAATCTTTTCATTACAGCGCAAACATGGGTTAGGTGTTCGTCCCGCTGAGTATTCGGCTAGGAAATCTTCGACTACTCCATCATGAAACTCTTCAGCCATATCCCAAATGTAAAAAGGGATTCCAATGACATCAGCGGCTCTGCGAGCATCATGGGAATCTTCAATTGTGCAACACCCACGTGCACCTGATCGATACTTTTGTGGATTTGAAGCCAAAGCTAGGTGGACGCCGATTACTTCATGCCCGGCTTCAACTGCGCGGGCAGCGGCCACCGCGGAATCAACTCCACCGCTCATTGCTGCAATTAACTTCATTTGATGTGTGCCGCCCGTCCGGTAGCAATTACATCGGGTAGTACTGACATTACAAAATCAACATCTGCCTGAGTAGAGGCAGCGCCAAAGGAGAATCGAAGCGATGACAGAGCCGTTGCTTCAGTGTGCCCCATGGCAAGCAAGACATGGCTTGCCTCATGAACCCCCGCACTACAGGCAGAGCCGGTTGATGCCGAAACTTGAGCGTTATCAAGAAGCAACAGCAAAATGTCGCTCTGGGTTCCTGGAAAAGTTACATTAACAATTCCGGGCAATCGTTGACTTGATTCACCATTGATGTACGCATCTGGGATTGCGGCCTTAACCGCCTGAATAAAGTTATCGCGAAGTTGCTCTACATCTGTAGATGGATAACGCTCTTGTGCCGCTGCCGAGAAGGCAACAATGCTTGGTGCATTTAAAGTTCCGCTGCGAATTTCGCGTTCTTGTCCCCCGCCATGAAGTAAGGCAGGAATTTCATATGCCCTTCGTAAAATCAATGCACCGATTCCAAGAGGTCCACCAACTTTATGTGCACTCAAAGTTAAAGCAGTGACACCTAGATCTTTGTAGGACAGAGGTACTTTTTTAAAACTTTGCACTGCATCGGTGTGAACTGGGATCTCGCCAGCAAGTGTGACTACTTCATGAATTGGTTGTAGTACTCCAGTTTCATTATTGGAGTGCATAATCGAAATGACCGCGATCTCATGTGAACGGTTAACAATGAGTTCCTTTAAGAAAGCTAGATCAATGACTCCATGAACATCTACAGGGACAATGACAACCTCTGCACCTTCATGATTTTCCAACCACTGAGCAGGATCTAAAATCGCATGATGTTCTATTGCCGAAATGACAACAACTTTCTTGCCTTGTGCTTTTCCATTCCACCACAAACCCTTTAATGCGATGTTGTTGGCTTCAGTTCCAGATGCAGTGAAAATAACTTCAGATGGAAGTGATCCAACCTCACGTGCAATCGCTTCACGTGCATCCTCTAGGACCTTACGTGTAGCTCGCCCATGGGTGTGCAAACTTGATGGGTTGCCAAGTTCCTGAAGCTGAGAGGTGATTGCCTTAAAAGCTGCAGGCGACAGTGGCGTCGTTGCAGCGTGATCTACATAGATTGAAGGCACGGGCCTAAGTCTATGACTTGTGGGCTTTTACGCCTTCCGTTGCCTTAGGAAGCACGGCAAAGAGATCGCCAATAACGCCGAAATCTGCGATTTCAAAGAGCGGTGCTTCTGGATCCTTGTTAATTACAACAATGGTCTTACTTGTCTGCATTCCTGCACGGTGCTGGATTGCGCCTGAAATTCCACATGCAACATATAGCTGAGGGCTAACAGTTTTACCGGTTTGGCCAACTTGGTATGAGTGTGGGTACCAACCAGCATCAGTTGCCGCGCGAGATGCGCCAACAGCTGCACCTAGTGAATCAGCAAAACCTTCAACCGCTGAAAAATCTCCGTTAGTTCCGCGACCACCAGATACAACAATGTTGGCCTCAGTTAATTCAGGGCGACCGCCTTGAACTGGAGGTTGCGATGATGTGACCGTTGCCTTCTTTGATGCATCTGAAACCTGTAGTGAAAGGGTTTCAACCGCTGGTGTCGATGCAGCTGCTTGGGCATCAATTGAATTTGGACGAACTGTAATGATCGGTGTTCCGTGAGAAACCTTTGAGTGAACAGTTGTAGAGCCACCAAAGACAAGCTGTGTTGCCGTGATATCTGCTGAGACATCAACTGCATCAGTAATGATTCCTGAACCAGTCTTTACCGCTGTTCGAGCCGCAACCTCTTTACCAAATGCATGGGATGCAATGAGAACCGCCGCAGGTGATTGTGCAGAAATAATTTGTGCAAGAACATCGGCAACTGCTGCAACTCCATTATTTACAAAGGCATCTGATTCAACAACGACAACCTTTGAAATGGGGCCTTTGTTAATCTCGGCAGCCATTGCAGCACCTTTTCCAACTGGTGCAAGAACTATGGCGGTAACTTCGCCGATACGCGCACCAGCTGTTGCTAGCTCTGCATTTGTCTTTGTCGCCTTAGAGCTTACAAAGTCAGCCAAAATCAATACGTTGCTCATATCAACTTCTTTTCTGCTAGGAATGAAACCATTTGTTCTGCAGCGTTGTCATCGCTGACCTTGATACCCGCTGCGCGTGGTGGACGTGGAGAAGAATCAGCAACCAGTGACCATGCCGAATCCACTGTTACTCCCACAGCAGCTAAATCTTTACTATCGATAACCTTCTTCTTTGCCGCCATGATTCCCTTGAATGATGGGTAACGTGGTTCATTAATCTTTTCTACAACTGAAATCACACATGGGAACTGAGCATTCATCTCTTCGACGCCTGCCTCAGTAACGCGGGTAATTGAAACTTTCTGTGCAGATGGATCAACCTCTACCTTTGAAGCGAAAGTTAATTGCGCAGCGTTCAAGCGCTCCGCCAACATCGCTGGAACAACGCTCATGCGAGCATCTGTTGATTCTGTTCCGCAGATAACTAAATCAAATCCACCCTTTTCAATGACCGAAGCGAGGACGGCAGAAGTTGCGAGCGCATCTGCGCCAGCAAGCTTTGCATCAGTTACCAAGATTGCATCATTGGCTCCCATTGATAACGCCTTGCGAACCGCTTCTGTTGCTCGCTCTGGTCCCATTGAAATCACGGTCACAGTGTGTGCGCCGCCTTCTTCATTGCCACCATGAGCCTCTGCAATGCGTAGCGCTTCTTCAACGGCGTACTCATCAAGATCATTAAGAACCGCATCAACATTCTCGCGATCGAGAATTCCATTGACCATCTTCTTTTCAGCCCATGAATCTGGGACCTGCTTTACGCAAACGGCGATTTTCATAGCCACAGGTTACTGGTGAGTAACCCTAATTGGCTACCTCAATCACACTCAAAAACCCCTCCTTTTGCCCCCAATCAGGGCAAGATACCGACCATGCTTCCTGCCGATCCGCGAACCCTTGGTTCTACCGTCACAGATGGCGGAACTAACTTTGCAATCTGGAGCAACGGCGCCGATGCGGTCGAGCTATGCCTCTTTAACGAGGTCAACGGCAAGTTAGTTGAGACTCGATTCGCCATGTCCCACCGCAATGGGCCGATCTGGCATGGCTACCTTGCCGGAGTTCGCCCGGGACAACGGTATGGATACCGTGTGTATGGTCCATGGATTCCTGAATATGGCGTGCGCTTTAACGCAGCAAAGCTTTTGCTCGATCCTTATGCACATGTGATCGATGGAGATGTTGTTTACTCCCCTGAAATTTATGGCCATGTTGCTCATGATGCATCAGGTAATGGTGATCTCAATGAACGCGATCCTCGTGATAGCGCCGGAAAGGTTCCTTACTCGGTTGTTACTGATCATGGAGTTCGCGAGGTTAATAGACCACTCGTTCCTTGGGCAAAGACAATTGTTTATGAAGCACATGTGAAAGGTCTAACCGCCTTTAATCATGAGATTTCAGAGCATGAACGAGGAAGTTACAAAGCTCTTGGCCACCCAAGCACCATTGCACATTTGAAATCCATCGGCGTAACCGCTCTGGAGCTACTACCGATCGCGCAATCAATCACTGAACCAATTATTCATAGCCGTGGGCGTAAGAATCATTGGGGCTATAACTCTTTATTGTTTACCGCTCCCCACAAAGAGTACGCATCTACATCTGATCCCATCTCTGAACTTCAATGGTCGGTAGATCAACTTCATGCGGCAGGCATTGAAGTTATCTTGGATGTTGTTTACAACCACACAGCCGAAGGCGGCGTGGGAGGACCAACTCTTTCCTATAAAGGAATTGATGGCCACGCTTATTACCGACAAGATGCGCATGGAAATTATGTAGATGTCACAGGATGCGGAAATACCTTTGCCGCAAGTAAGCCACATTCAGTGCGTCAGATCATTGATTCTTTGCGTTGGTGGATAGAAGTCATTGGCGTTGATGGTTTCCGCTTTGATCTAACGACCGCGCTATACACAAGCAATAGCGCTTTTAATTCATCGCTTATGGCCGCCATTGGTGCGGACTCTGTTTTGCGAAACTTCAAAATGATCGCCGAACCGTGGGATATTTCACGATATTCATTAGGTGATTTCCCGCATCCCTGGAGAGAATGGAATGACGCTTACCGTGACTCGGTTCGCCAATTCTGGTTGGGCGATTTAGCTCGAGGCTATGGCGAAGGCGTTTCAGATATCGCATCAAGCATCAGTGGTTCTAGCAATATTTTCCATTATCGAGGACCAACATCTTCGATTAACTTCGTGGCTGCTCATGATGGCTTTACCGTGCATGACATGGTCACTTACAACGAGAAACACAATCAGCCAAACCTAGAAAACAATGCAGATGGCAGTGATTCAAATCGTTCATGGAATGTTGGGCATGAAGGCGAAAGCGACGATCCCCAGATTCAGGATGTGCGTCATCGCTTACAAAAATCATTACTTGCCACTTTGATGCTTTCTTCTGGTGTTCCAATGCTCAACATGGGCGATGAGGTTAGTCGCACGCAAAATGGATCAAACAATGCCTACTCACTTCCTCTGAATCACTCCGCAGAAAGTGAGGCATCCTTTAATGGCGGGTGGGCACTTCCTTGGAATCTAAATGAAAAGCAACACGATATTTTGGCATCAGTTAGATCTTTGGCAGAGATCCGCGATACTTACTTGGCCGATGTCGCCTCCGAATTTTTCACCGGCGCACTTGATAAAGGTACAAATAGAAAAGATATTGCCTGGTTTTCATTAGGCGGCAACGAAATGAGTGATGATCATTGGCGTGACGAGGAAAAACGCAGCATCACCGTCTTCATTGAAGCCGATCCCAATAAAGCATTGCTACTAATGCTCAATTCATCAGCTGAAGAAACGCCCTTTACCTTGCCTAACGCAAGCTGGGGAGAAACCTTTAGGTGCATCTTTGATTCATCACAGAAGACCGAGACCTACGAACCAGCGATTGCTGCGCCGTCGGCAAAGATCAACGTTCCTTCTCACAGCGTCTTAGTGTGGTTGGTATCCGGCCGCGTTTCACACGGCCGTTCCGCGAATTAACTCTTGAAGGTTACAGAGACCGTAGCTGTGACTGTCTTTTCAATTGTTGAGGTGTCGTAAGCACCGTAATCAGCGGTCATTGTTGAATCAGGTGTAGTGATTTGGATCGGTCCAGCTTTTACATTTACCAATGAACCAATATCTCCACCGACCGCCTTGGTTAAAGCTTCTGCGCGAACCTTGGCATCCTTCATCGCTTCAGCCATCAACTGTGGGCGTAGCTCAGGAAGATTTGAAATGTAGTACTGAGGTCCGTAGTTGTTAGCGTTGATTCCAGTTGCTAATAATGTTCCAATTCCTTGGCTCAACTTTGAAACTAACTGAACATCCTTCGAGCGCACAGTGACTTCGCGGGTAGCACGATAAGAAAGAATTCTTCCTGTTGCATTGCCGTTGCTGTACTCCTCATTGGCAAAGGTTGCTACCGCGCCAAGTGTCAGGCCTTCTGCGGCAATTCCACCTTCTGTTAAATACTTAGATAGCGCTGCAACATCGGCATCAACTTTCTTTACCGCTGTTGCAACGGTTGGTGAAGACAAACTTACGTTGAGAACCCACACCGCGTTGTCTGCTGTGGCGGTTGTCTTTGCAGAACCAGTTACGGTAATTCCATCACTGCTACGTGAAGCAAATCCAGAACCGACTTTCATCAATCCGCCACCAATTGCAAGTGACATGATTACCGCTGCAATAATGATCGTTACAGCTTTGCGACGTTCTACAGTGATGATTGGGCTTTCATTAAGTTGAGTCATATTTATATCTTACTCACTAAATTGCACGCAGATGAGCGATATCCTGAAGGTCAACACTCCTGAAACGATCTAACTCGTACTCCCATGAACTTCCCAGAAGTGTTGCAATCGCTTCACGAATACTTTCTTCATCTAAAGAGTTTTTTAAAACTGTACTCAGTTGATTTTCAGTAAGAATGACCGCACCTGTCTGATCAACAACTGCGCGATGAATTCCAAGTTCCGGCGTGCATCTAAAAAGCTCGCCACCATTGTCTGTGTTTTCAATAACTTCAAAGTTCAAGTAATGCCAACTACGAAGCGAGCTCGCTAATTCAGCTGCTGCACCTTGGCGATCACGAAACTCGATTTGGGTCCGATATGAGCCAGGGATTAATGGCTGTGGGCTCCATGTTGGCTTCACCCAGTTTCCAAGCACCGCTTGAATCGCCCAATCAATATGGTGACGCAACGCAGATGGTGTTGAGTGAATAGTGAGGAAACCCCGAACCTGTTGACGGTTTGAAGGCGTGGTTAAACGTTCCATGGTTCTCCTTGCAAGGTTGCCCAAATGCGACCTTCCCCAGCAGCATTTTCGGCTCAAACTTGCGTCGTGAACGGCTCAATTAGACACCAATGAGCCTAAAACTGTCTACTCCCCCTTTAGGCATACGGGACGGTAGGCGGTACAGTTGGACTCAGTCGGACGCTTAATCAGTACCCGTTTCATGTTTTGCATAATCGGTATCGCTGGAGCAAGAGGAAGACCGTGAATCGAGGATTTCTCGAATCACCCACATATCGAAGGAAAATAAATACATGGCAACAGGCACAGTTAAGTGGTTCAACTCTGAAAAGGGTTTCGGTTTCATTGCAGTTGATGGTGGCGGACAAGATGTATTCGTTCACTACTCAGCAATTCAAGGAAACGGTTACAAGTCCCTTGAAGAGGGTCAGGCAGTTTCATTTGAGGTCGTACAGGGTCCAAAGGGTCCTCAGGCTGATGCAGTAAACCCTGCCTAATCAACACTAACTATTAAAAACCCCGCCGGGTAACTGGCGGGGTTTTTTTATTTCTTATCAATACTTATTTTTTCGGTTCTGCAGGAAGATCGCCAACCTTTAATCGTTTAGCTTCAACCTCTTTTGCTGGAGAAAGATCTTTTCCTGCCTTCCATGCATCCAAATACTTCCAAGGCCACACCATTCCACGACGTACCCACCAAGTTTGTGGCGGCGTACTCCAAGAAAGTCCAAAGTGAATATGTGGTTTGGTTCCTCGAGCACTTCCGGAGGTTCCAACAGTTCCTAACAATCGGCCAGCTTTAATCTCAACTCCTGGCTGAATACTTGGCGGAATACTTCGCAAATGTGATGCGTAGTAACGAACCCCATCTGTCCCAATGAATGAAACATAAAGGCCACCACGATCTTCACCTAGATTTGTTTTTCCAGACCATGCATCAATGCGATTGACTTCATCGATTACACCTGAGGTAACTGCGACATAGCGACATCCGGCCTTTGCCAAGATATCTGTAGCTGGATAATCATGATGTGCCTTTGCATATGTGTATTCGCATCCGACAATTGGAAAAACATAGTTTGGCGCAGCCTGTGCCGGGGAAATATTTGTTCCTAATATCAAAGCCGTGGTTGCTAAGGCCCTTAATCTCATTGGGCTAGGTTAACGCTGCACGATCCAATTTAGCTGTAACCACCATGTGAGGAACAGTGAGCGCCCACACAACCACTAAAGCCATCCAGAAGAAATCATCGGTAAAGCTTTGACCGCTCAACGCCATCACAGCGGCAACTAAGAAAGTTCCAAGTAAGGCTGGCAATCCTGGGATAACCGCATGTGAAAATGCTTTTCCTGGTGTTCCTTGGGTGAGCGCCTCAATACTTTTTGGCAGGGACAGAGTTAATCGAGCTGTGTGTCGCATCGCATGCCAACAACCAAAGTAGACAGCAAAGGCAATAAGCGGTGGAGCAATGTGGGCAAGCGACAGTAAAAGAAGCAGATCTAATGCTTCTCTGAAACGTTTTCCAAAGATCATCACAGTAATTGCCAGCAGATTAAATGCGGTTACGCCAACAAGAATCTGCGAATCCCACCCTTGATGCCAATCAATTAATGCTGGATTAACAGATGCCAATGCATCAGTACTTTCTGAATTTACAAGTGGAATGAAGACTGGAGTAAAGCCCGCCGCAGGGATATAAAACCAACGATTGAGCTTAGCGCCTGGAGTTGATCTCTTATCAATCTCGCTAATAAATGCAGCATCACCGATTCCAAAGTGAATTGCGCTCATGAATAAAACAATGATGAACCCGATGGTATTGAATTGAAGGATTCCAATGACTGCGATTACTGCAACTACAACATAGGCAGATATGAAAGCTGCCATTTTTAGCGGCGCAGCTTTTGGAAGGGTCACTAAGTGATCAAGTGCTCCATGTGGAATACCTATCGCAAGGGCGATAATGGCAATAACCACCTGCCAACCCATAGAACTGGTCTTGAGCAACTCAGAGAATATTAAGGTGAGCAGAACTCCGACCGCCGCTGCGATGGATGAAAAAAGGCGGACTCGATTGAACAGTGCAACGGTGTTTTCTTGCATGTCTGCCCCCTTTTCGATAACCCTATCAAAGGTGGATGTGAGAAGATCTGACGTGGAAAAATTTGGCTACATGGCGATGCTTGCCTTCACCGTTTGCGGCTCATTTTGGTTGGAAATTATTTTGAAAACAAGCGTACTTCGCCGCTGGAAGCGCGCACTATTGAGCATCCTGCCCATCAGTACCTTGTTTTTGATTTGGGATGCTTATGCAATTGCGCAAGGACATTGGTTCTTCAACCGCGATCGCATGCTTGGAATTTATGGGCCATTTAATATTCCGCTAGAAGAGTTCCTTTTCTTCATTATTGTTCCCATGGCGGCAATCCTGACGATCGAAGGTGTAACAACTGTTAAACCTCATCTTCGTGAAAAAGAGTTCGGGAAGGATGAGAAGAAATGATTTACAGCGATATTGCAGTTGCTGCTGTCTTTGTTGCAGTAGTTGTTGATCTATTTGTTTTCAAGAACTCACTGCTGACCCGCTTAGCTTTTTGGCTCTCATACATGATCATTCTTCCTTTCCAGTTGATGACCAACTGGTGGCTAACTCATCTACGCGATGATGGCAAAGCGATTGTTATGTATGACCCAGATTCGATTACTGGATACCGCATTGCGGCAGCACCCATCGAAGATCTGTTGTTTGGTTTTGCGCTCATATTGTCCGTAATGGGGTTGTGGGAGTTCTGGGGTCGCAGAGGATTCCAGCGCGAGAAAAATTCAAGGTAAAGTTCGCAACCTTAAGGGGCGGTAGCTCAGTTGGTTAGAGCCCGGAACTCATAATTCCGTCGTCGTCGGTTCGAGCCCGACCCGCCCCACTTCTGTTAAGAAAATTACTGAAGATCGAAGCGATCTGCGTTCATTACCTTGGTCCACGCGGCAACAAAGTCTTTAACAAACTTTTCCTTGTTATCGTTTTGTGCGTAGACCTCTGAGTACGAACGAAGAATTGAGTTAGAGCCAAAGACAAGATCTACACGTGTCGCAGTCCATTCAACGGCACCTGTTTTGCGATCACGAATGTTGTAGAGGTTCTCCCCTGCTGGCTCCCACACATATTTCATGTCAGTTAGATTCACAAAGAAGTCGGTTGTTAGCGCACCAACATTCTTTGTAAAGACTCCATGTGATGTGCCTGCGTGGTTAGTTCCCAATACGCGCATTCCGCCCATCAACACAGTCATTTCTGGAGCGGTTAAGCCCATCAACTGTGCACGATCGAGAAGTAGCTCTTCTGGAGAGACTGCATAACTCTTTTGAACCCAGTTGCGGAAACCATCGTGAATTGGTTCAAGAACCTTGTAGCTATTCACATCGGTCTGCTCTTGGGTTGCATCGCCACGACCTGGAGCAAATGGAACAGAGATCTTTACTCCAGCTGCAGCTGCAGCCTTTTCAACTCCAATGTTTCCAGCCAAGACAATTACGTCAGCAATGCTCGCGCCAGATTCCTTGGCAATTGGTTCAAAAGCGGCAAGAACCTTGTTCAAACGTGCAGGTTCATTACCTTCCCAATTGCGTGCAGGCTCTAAACGAATTCGAGATCCATTTGCACCACCGCGAAGATCTGAGCCACGGAAAGTGCGTGCGCTATCCCACGCGGTTGCAACCAATTCTGAAACAGATAGACCAGTTGCTTCAATCTTGGCTTTCACAGCTGCAACATCGTAAGAAGTTGTACCTGCAGGAATTGGATCCTGCCAAATCAAATCTTCTTGTGGAACATCTGGTCCGATGTAACGAACCTTTGGACCCATGTCGCGGTGAGTTAACTTGAACCAAGCGCGTGCAAATGCATCATCGAGCAATGCTGGGTTTTCATGGAACTTCTTTGAGATCTCAAGGTAAATCGGATCCTTGATCATCGCCATATCTGCATCGGTCATCATTGGGTTATAGCGAATTGATGAGTCTTCAACATCTACCGGCTTGTCTGCTTCTGCGATATTTGTTGGCTCCCATTGATGTGCACCAGCTGGTGATTTAACAAGTGCCCATTCGTGCTTGAACAACATCTCGAAGTAACCGGCATCCCACTTAGTTGGTTCAGTTGTCCAAGCACCTTCGATTCCACTTGTTACTGTGTTGCGACCAACGCCACGCTTTGTGTGGTTGTTCCACCCTAAACCTTGTTCGAAAATATCTGCAGCTTCTGGTGCTGGTCCAAGCAACGCTGCATTTCCATTTCCATGTGCCTTACCTACTGTGTGACCACCAGCGGTTAATGCAACGGTTTCTTCATCATTCATAGCCATGCGAGCAAAGGTTTCACGAACATGCTGAGCCGTTAGCAATGGATTTGATACTCCGTTTATACCTTCAGGGTTTACATAGATCAGACCCATCTGCACAGCAGCTAGCGGGTTTTCCAAAGAGCTTGCATCGGTTGTATCTGCATATCGCTCATCACTTGGCTTCATCAATTCAGACTCTGAGCCCCAGTAAATATCCTTTTCTGGATGCCATACATCTTCACGTCCAAATGCAAAACCAAAAGTCTTTAATCCCATGCTCTCGTAAGCGATTGTCCCGGCAAGGATAAATAGATCAGCCCAGCTGAGTTTGTTGCCGTACTTCTGCTTGATCGGCCATAGCAAACGACGCGCCTTATCTAAGTTGCCGTTATCTGGCCAAGAGTTCAATGGAGAAAATCTAAAGCTTCCAGTACCTGCTCCACCACGTCCATCAGCCACGCGATATGTACCTGCTGAGTGCCACGCCATGCGAATCATTAATCCGCCGTAGTGACCCCAGTCAGCTGGCCACCACTCTTGAGTTTGTGTCATGAATTGATGAAGATCTTTTTTCAATGAGGCAACATCGAGCGTCTTTACCGCTTCGCGATAATCGAAATCTTCACCGAGTGGATTTGTCTTACGATCATGCTGATGCAAAATATCTAGATTCAGGGCGTTTGGATATAAGTAAGTATTTGTCTCAGCTCCGTGAGTGATTGCACCATGTGCTACCGGGCACTTTCCATCCATGATTTCCCCTTATGAATACAGTGAAGTTGCCTAAGTATGGGTTGCACTGGGTTCCCCCGCAAATTATGAGAGATAGGATTTGATCATGACCAGAACTGTAAAAAAGTGGAGCGCCCGAGATGCTGCAAAATGCATCATCACCCCATCAGATCTAGACCATAAGTACAGCCGCGGAGTGCTGGGTCTCATCACAGGCTCTGCACAGTTTCCTGGCGCCGCGGTCTTAACAACATCTGCTGCATCCGCAACCGGAGTTGGTATGGTCCGTTTCCATAGCTCATCTGGTCTTGCCCACTTAGTTCTGCACTCAACACCATCTGCAGTGGTACAGCCTGGAAAGGTTGCTGCCTGGTTAGTTGGAAGTGGAATTGATTCCAAGAAATACTCTGACATCACAACCTGGTTACGCCATCGCTGGTTCAAATTAATTCGCTTACAATCTGTTCCAACAGTTTTGGATGCTGGTGCGCTATCGCTTGCCGGATCACTAGAACAACCAACAGTAATTACTCCACACAGCGGAGAGCTTGCAACATTGCTTACTGCACGAGGTGTGCAGGTTTCCCCCGAAGGTATTGAAGGAGATCCCAAGAAGTGGGTTCAGGTCGCCGCGGATACTTTGGGCGTGACTGTTCTACTAAAGGGAGCAACTACATACGTTGCCAATGATGAAGTTCTGATTCAACTTCCAGTTGCAACTCCATGGTTAGCAACCGCCGGAAGTGGCGATGTCTTATCTGGAATCATGGGTGCACTGGTTGCAACTAATGCAATCGAGATTCTTAATGATTACAACCATCTTGCATATGTAGCAGCTTCTGCCGCCTTCATTCACAATCAGGCGGCGGAGAGAGCATCAGGTGGTGCGCCAATTAACGCTGAGGCGATCATCACCGCGATCCCCGAAACAATCGCCAAGCTGCTTAGGCGTTAAATGCGTAGGGGAAGCCCTACTTAGCGCTAACTCTCAATTCATAGGGTCAAATCTTCACATGAAAGATTACTCGGCGTAACTTTTTATCTATGAGTGATCGTGTTTTGGTAGTGATCGATGATCCTTTTGAATTGTCAACTGTTGGTGCCGCATTGAAGCTTCACGGGGTTGATGTTGTTGCAGAGGCGCGTAAGAAGAGCGCGGCAATAAATCTCTTTCGAAGCATGCAACCTAATGTTCTTCTCTTAGATATGCATAAAACTGAAGAGAGTTCGATAGATATCGCCACATTAATTCGAAAAGAAGCTCCAGCAATTGGTGTGGTCATTCTTGTGCCATGTGCAGATGTGCGTTTATTTGGAAAACGCTTCACAGAACTTCCTGCTGGCTCTTTATTGGTGCTGAAAAACTCTCTCAATAATCTCAATGCACTATGCGATGTCATCTCCGCTTCTCGGTCATTTTCACGTGAAGATCCTGTTGCATGGGTTAATGGTGGGATCACTTTGCATGACAAAGAGTCACGAGTTCTCATGTCTGGTTTATCCGATGTTCAAATCGAAACGCTTCGCTATGTTGCCGAAGGGTTAACCAATGCAGAGATTGGACGATTGCGATTTGTGAGCGAAAAGGCGATTGAACAGATCCTTTCCCGGGTGGCTATCTCCCTGAATATTCAGCCGGATCACAGAAAAAACATGAGAGTGCAACTGATTAACGAGTACATGAAATGGATTGGCGCGCCGTCGCACTAAGAAAAGCATGTAACGGGGTTGAAAGGTAAAGTTCAACCTTATGGAGCTAGAGCACATTCGAAACCGTTGGAATGATGTTCTCGACACCCTCGAATCACACAATCGCATCGCCTGGATCGCTTACTTTGATGCCCGCCTTATTTCATTCAGCGATGGGGTTCTAACCCTAGATTTTTCAGATAGCCGTAAGTTTGCAACCTCGCACGAATATTCAGAAACCCGCCCAAACCTGAAGGCAGCCCTTGTTTCCTCAATCCAAGAGGTCTTGGGGTTAACTGTGGAGATTAAAGAACAATGAAAATCAAAGTATTTCTCATATCTGTCTTCTTGATTATCGGGATAGCAGGAGCTCCACAATCCTTTGCGGCGACTACAACTTTGTCGATGGCTGTTCGACAGACGCCAAGTGCAACTGAATCTCTACTGACCATGTACGGCACTCTGAAGCCAAACAAGTCTGGTACAACGGTCAAGATTCAAGTTGATACAAATGGAAAGTGGACTAACACCGCGTTCATGACCAAGGTGACTCGAGTTGGAACCTGGAAAGTTACAGCGCTTGCAACGGCCTTAGATGCACAAGTACGTTATCGCGCGGTAGCAGTTGTGACTGGGCGAACTTTGTATTCGCCGATTCGTGCAATAACAGTTAAGCAATTGCCTGAGTTTTCCAACGCCGACCCCGCCCAATTCATTGATCTCAAAGGACCCGGCGGGCGAATTCATGGAACTGATGTAAGTCGCTGGCAGCATCCCAACGATAAACCAATTGATTTTGTAAAAAAGTATGAAGCAGGAATGCGTTTCGTATTTATCAAGGCTTCCGATACCCGCGAAACCGCTGATCTTCTTGCAGTGAAATACGCGGCGATGGATCATCACGCCGCACAAGCTGCGGGCCTCTATACAGGTTTTTATCACTACGCAGTCTTGCCAGATGTAACTTCGCCTGAAGAGATTAAACAGGATGCATTGGCTCAAGCTCAAAAGGTTGTCTGGCGGTTAGCATCTATGGGCGGATACTCCGATAGGGATCTTCCTTACGCACTAGATCTAGAAAACAAATGTGTTCGTTACTCATCAACCGGTGCGTGCCAAAAGAATGCAACTAGAAGCGCCGTTACTTTATGGGCAACAACCTTTCTTGCTTCGCTGAAGGAAAAAACTGGACGAACACCAATTTTGTATTCCTACCCGAGCTTTCTAGAAGGTTCCATGGTTCGTACTCCAGAGCTTGCGCAATATCCGCTATGGCTTGCGCAATATGGAATAGATCCCGCTAATCCCATTAATCAACCTGGCCTTAAGTCTGGCGGTTGCTACGTGCATTCATGGACAGGTGCTAACTGTGATTCACAATGGACTGTCTGGCAGTACTCATCGTGTGGAATCGCTCCTAAGTATGGCGTCCCCGGTAATCGCTTGGATCTCAATGTATTCCGTGGAACTCCATCATCTTTCCTGGAACTAGTTAAGGGTGCTTGGAAGCCGACTCTTGTCGATCTAATGCCACAGCAAGAAGCGACAACTATCTCTCTGCTCAATCAGTCTTCGAGCACTACCAACAAAGTCTCATCATTTAGAGTCAACGTTGTTCGACCAAACGGGGCACCTGTAGTTACCGGAACCGTGAAATTTGTCTTTGATAAATCAACAATGCCAGAGGTAAAACCAACGCAAAGAATCTTGCGAGAAACTAGCGGTGGCTGGACCCTTGAAATGCGTAATGTTCCCGCCGGTAGCTTTAAAGGAAAAATTGTTTTCCAAGATGTTTCAGGTACTCATGCCAATACTGCAGTCGATGTAAGTTTTGATGTGGTTCAAGGTCCGACGCCTTCACCGAAACCAACACCATCACCTACTGCAACAAAGAAGCCAACAACAGATACTTGCAGGGGTCAGATTAAGAATTAGCCTCGAGCAGCTCATCTAGAGCTGCAATTTCACGTTCTACAAGATCCTCATATGCGGCAATTGACTCTTTACGTTCTTTGGCGCTCCAACCCAGGACTGGTGCAATCAAGGCACCAACTTCATCGGCAAGATGAACTCCGTGGCCCTCTGCCTCAAATGCCAAACGTGTTCGACGTGAGATCACATCATCAACAGTTCGTGCACCTTCATGAGAAGCTGCGTAAACAATTTCAGCCTTAATGTATGGAAGCTCTGCATCTAACTTTGCAGCAAGCTTTGGTTCATCAGCGATGATCTCAAGGATTTCACTGAGTAAAGAGCCATAACGATTGAGAAGGTGCGTAACTGTTTCTACCTCAAGGCGAGATTCTTGTGCAATACGTTCCTTTTGTTGTTCTAACGCAAAGTATCCGTCAGCTCCAACTAGAGGCAGCTTTTCAGTTACTGAATCTTGAGTGATGCGGCGAAGTTCAATGACTGCGCGGTCAACCGCATCCTTACCCATGACGCGGTAAGTCGTGTATTTACCGCCGGCGATTGAAACAAAACCTGGCGCTGGGCGATCAACAGTGTGTTCACGAGATAGCTTTGTGGTTGTTGCGCTCTTTTTGTTTGCAACAAGCGGACGCAATCCTGCATACACACCGATGATCTCTTCAGCTTTGAGCTTAGGTTCCAGCACGCGATTGGCTTGATCCAAGATGTATTGAACATCCTCGCGTGATGCGTATGGCTCGGCACGATCACCTTCATAAGGTGTATCTGTTGTTCCAACGATCCACTTGTCTCCCCAAGGAATCAAGAACAGAACTGAAACAGCGGTCTTCAAAATAATTCCAGCATCTGATTTGATTGCTGAACCCGGAAGGACGATGTGTACGCCCTTGCTCATTGTCACGCCATAACCGGCTGTTAGTTCAAACTTTTCATGTAGCTCATCGCTCCAGATACCGGCGCACATAATTGTTGCTCCAGCCTTAATTGCAATCGCCTTACCTGTTTCTAGGTCGCGTGCATTAACACCAATTACACGCTTGCCTTCACGAATCAATGATTCAGCAGCAACTCGAGTTGCGATGATCGCACCGTGGCGAGCAGCTGTACGTGCAACTGACATGGTGTGCCGTGCATCATCCACTTGCGCATCAAAGTACTTGATAGCACCGGTGACAATGTCATGACGCAACGATGGAGCAATTTCATTAATCTGTTTTTGGCTCAAATGCTTG
Source organism: Actinomycetota bacterium (assembly GCA_046052005.1). Classification (GTDB taxonomy): domain Bacteria; phylum Actinomycetota; class Actinomycetes; order Nanopelagicales; family Nanopelagicaceae; genus Planktophila. The sequence goes on along the minus strand of JBJONC010000007.1, from coordinate 13,785 downwards.
TGCCATGGCAAAGCACGTTGAAAACCGCGAAGTGCGTCGTAGAGAGCTAAGCCTGCCCCAACATATGTACGCTCTTTAAACTTTTCAGTTAGCGGAAATAAAAATCCAACGGGCTTCACAAGATGAGGGCACAAGGTCGAGACCATGAGTTCGCGCTCGTGCAGAGCTTCACGGACAAGTTTGAAGTCATACTGTTCTAAATAACGTAGTCCACCATGGATCAACTTGCTGGATCTGCTTGAAGTTCCGGAGGCAATATCTTGAGAGTCAATCAGGGCAACCTTTAATCCGCGTGATGCCGCATCAAGGGCGGTTCCTACGCCTGTTACTCCCCCACCAATAACCAGGATGTCGAAATGCTCGGTGGCTAATTGTGAAACAGCGGAGTCACGCTGGTCTGGGCCAAGTTGCGACAAGAACATATGCGTTGATTCTCCATAACGACTGAGTACGCTAAGACTAACTTACGGCGAGAGGTTTTGTGCATCGTGGCTTACATCGGCAGCTTGGATCAAGGGACTAGTAGTACTCGATTCATGATCTTTGATCATTCCGGCCAAGTGGTTGGGCAACATCAATTAGAACATCGCCAGATTTTGCCTCAGGCTGGATGGGTCGAACATGATGCCGCTGAAATTTGGGAGCGGGTTCAAGAGGTTATTTCCGGAGCGCTCAAGCAAGCCAATATTTTGGGCTCTGATTTAGCGGCGATTGGCTTAACCAATCAACGTGAAACAACTGTGGTGTGGGATGTTTCAACTGGACAACCTTTGAGCAACGCGATCGTCTGGCAGGACACCCGCACAACTGATTTCTTATCGACGCTCACGCAAGAGCAACAAGGGGTGATTCGGCATAAAACTGGATTAACTATCGCGCCTTACTTTGCTGGTAGCAAGATGAACTGGTTCCTTAGCAATGTCCCAGCAGCAAATAATGAGAATGCACGTTTTGGAACGATCGATTCATGGTTGCTGTGGAACCTTTCAGGTGGAGTTCGTGGCGGCGTTCATGCAACTGATGTAACCAACGCAAGCCGAACCTTGTTAATGAACCTTGAGACCCTTGATTGGGATCAAGAGTTACTGTCGATTTTTGGAGTTTCGCGCGCTGCGCTTCCAGAAATCAAATCTTCTTCAGAGATTTATGGAATGACCGATCCCCATGGACCTTTTGGAACATCTATTCCGATCGCAGGAATTTTGGGAGATCAGCAATCTGCAATGGTTGGCCAGGTTTGCTTTGAACGTGGCGAATCAAAAACAACATATGGCACTGGAAACTTTGCCCTACTCAATACAGGAACTGAGATTGTTAGATCCAAGAATGGTTTGTTAACAACGGTTTGTTTCAAGCTGGGTGATCAACCAGCGCATTACGCCCTAGAGGGATCAGTTGCTGTAACAGGATCTGCGATTCAATGGTTGCGAGATCAATTAGGAATTATCACCAACGCTGCAGAGACTGAAAGCTTGGCATCATCAGTTGCAGACACTGCAGGTGTTTACTTTGTGCCAGCTTTCTCAGGACTTTTTGCACCTTACTGGCGAAGTGATGCTCGCGGTGTCATAGTTGGCCTAACCCGCGCCGCTACTAAGGCTCATCTTGCACGAGCCGCACTTGAAGCGATTTGTTATCAAACACGCGATGTCATGGATGCGATGGTTGCCGACAGCGGTGTACCGATGAAGGAGATGCGTGTGGATGGTGGAATCACCGCTAACTCTTTATGCATGCAGATGCAGGCAGATGTTATGGGAATCGATATCACTCGCCCATTAATTGGTGAAACAACGGCTTTAGGTGCAGCGTACGCAGCGGGCCTTGCAGTTGGTTTTTGGTCTTCAACTGATGAAGTAAGAAAACAATGGCAACAATCGCGACGTTGGAGCGCCACCAGTACTGAACAGCAACGAACAGTTGGTTATGCAGGCTGGAAGAAAGCTGTCGAGCGCACGCTTAATTGGATTGATTAAGCCTTAGTAATTTCAATTAAGAAGGCATTTGCAGGAGCAAGAATTGGTGCAGTTACACCGATAGAAGCAAGTGCAGATCCTGAAAGGGTAATTCCGCTCATCCATTCAGGTGGAGTAATCAGCATAAAACGTGGCTTACCGGCTGGAAATACAGCCTTAACGTTGTACGTTGCCGATGGATCTAAATCTGGAAACTTCAAAGGTGATGGATGAATCGCGACGGTTGGCGTTAACTGCACATAAGCAAAGATTGCTCTTGATTTATCGTGGGCTGTTACTCCATGAAGGTATGCGTGCGCTTCTGGATAATCAACGCGAACCATTTTTCCGGAATGTAAGTGCGCGCGGTTGTCCTTGTAATACTTAGCCCACGTTGCAAGATGCTTACGTTCTTGATCAGTTGCTTCAGTGATATTCCATTCAATTCCGGCATGACCAAATAGTGCGGTTGTTGCACGCATTGATAGCTCAAGGGTGCGGCCGGTTTGGTGTCCATGAGTTGGTCCAATGTGCGTGCCAAGAAGTTCTGGTGCGATAACTTGCGCAGTCCAACGCTGAATTGTTTGACGTTCTAGTGCATCATTGTTATCACTGGTCCAGAAGCGATCAACTAAATCAATTACTCCAAGATCAATGCGTGCTCCGCCTGAGGCGCACGATTCGATCTCTAGCGCGGTGTGACGCTTCTTTAGCTCAGCAAACAAACGGTAGATTGCTTGAGTTTGGCGATGAACCCCTGCTTGTCCTAGGTGGCCTGCATCAACTAATACTCGGTTGTGGTCCCACTTGATGTAAGCAATGTTGTGCGCAGATAAGACCGCAGATGTTTGCTCAAGGACATGATTGAAAGCACCTTCATGCCCCAAATCCAAAACTAATTGATGTCTCCACAGCGGCGGCACGCGATCGCCTTCATGCAAGATCCACTCTGGATGCTCTCTGTAAAGATCTGAATCGGGATTGACCATCTCGCCTTCAAACCAGAGACCAAATTCAATTCCCTTGTCATTGATGTACTTAATAATTGGCGACAGACCTTGTGGCCAGACCGCTGGATCGATGACCCAATCTCCTAGCCCCGCTCGATCATCTCGGCGTGCGTGGAACCAGCCATCATCAAGAACTACTCGCTCAATACCAATTTCAGCGGCGACATCAATAAGGGCTTTGATCTTCTCTTCATTGTGATCGAAATACAACGCCTCCCACATGTTGAGCGTCAATGGACGCGGGCGCTTTGGATGCGTTGCACGGGCACGCAAATGTGAGTGATAAGCCGCGCTCACACCATCGAGGCCTTCAGTTGAGAAAACCGATACCAACGCAGGTGCTTCGTAACTTTCACCTGGGGAAAGAGTTACTTCGCCAGGAAGTAATAACTCTCCCGCTCCGATAGATACCGAACCGTCAAAGAGTTTTTCAACTAAGTAATGTGAGTTTCCGCTCCAGGCAATACTTGTTGCCCAAGCATTTCCTGATTGAAAAGAAGTTTGCGGGGTAAGTGCAATATCGGCAATTGAAAAATTGTGGCCGCTACGACCTTCTCGAGATTCGCGCACCCATGTACCTGTTGCAATCTCTTTTCTTTGTGGGTTTCGTTCATTAGACCAGCGACCAGCAAAATCTAAAGTTTGCGTCGCCTCTTTAGGAAGCGGAAGCCAATGAATAAACTCATTAAGGAAATAATCGGTTGCTCCGATATTCTTAACTGTGCCCTTTTGAGTTAAGACTCCATAAACATCTAATTGAAAGCTAAGTTCAACTTGTAGTTCTGCATGAAAATCGCGCAAAGTAATTGTTGCTGTGTTTGCGCTGTGGTGAAAATCTGTTACCTCAAACTTTGTTGACCATGCTTTTCCTGAACGATGACCGGAAAGGGTTGGTCGCCCTAAAAATCCTCGAGAGCTTTCACGCATAATTCCTGGGAATTGCGGCACATCCCAAGAACTATTTGCAATCGACGGTCTGATCGCGGTTTGCACAGATGCAATGTCACCCAGCAGGGCCGCTCCCCAGTGTTGAACGATGAGCGCTCCATCTACAACTTCTAGTAACAGCGCTGAAGTAGGGGCGCTCAATAGTGCAGATTGCTTGCTCACAAAGGTAGAGTAACGACACTATGAGCGAGAGTAAAAAACTTAACGCCGGCGTCACCAGAAATGATCGCCAAATGGCTGATGGACGAACGATTCGTTATTACGACACCGCTGGCCAAGCGCGTACCGCACTCGATGCTCGCCCTCAGGAGGAGCAACCAGGAATTGGAGAGCTTCGCCTCGATCCATTGGTGAATGAGTGGATCGCAATGGCCGCCCATCGCCAAGGCAGAATCTTTTTGCCGCCAAAAGAGTTGTGTCCACTGTGCCCCACAACTGGTGAGCTATTAACTGAAATCCCAGAGTCTGATTTTGAAGTTGTTGTTTTTGATAACCGATCTCCATCATTGCGTCCACCTGCTGGAGATTGGGCCTTGCCTGACATCGTTGGGCCAGATACAGATTTAGGCACTGCCGCAGGAAAGTGTGAAGTTATTTGCTTTACAGCAGAGCATGGCAATGCTTTCAAGGATTTAACTCCTCAACGTGTTCGCGTTCTACTAGAAGCGTGGATTGATCGCACTGCTGAATTGTCCAAGGAGAGCTTTATTCAGCACATCGCGCCTTTTGAAAACCGTGGCGAGGAAATTGGTGTGACCCTTTCACATCCACATGGTCAGATTTATGCGTATTCGTACCTTCCCCCACGAGTTGAAAAAATGCTCGCGGCTGCAGATAAGTACAAGAAGGAAACTGGCAAGGTTTTGTTTGACGAGGTTGTTGCGCGAGAAGTTTTGGATGAAGAACGTATCGTTGCTCGTAATGAACGATGGATCGCTTATGTGCCTTATGCGGCGCGATATCCATTTGAAATTCATGTGACCCCACTTAATCCTGTTGCAGACTTAACAGAATTAACTGATGCTGATCGCGATGCTTTCCCAGAAATCGCTCTTGAAGTAACTCGTCGATTAGATGGTGTCTTTGGAATAGAAATGGCATATATCGCTGCCTGGCACCAAGCCCCGGTCCGAGTTGGGCGTGATTTATTGCGACTTCATTGGCAGATCACAAGTGTTCGTCGTGCGCCAGGCAAGTTGAAGTACTTAGCCGGATCTGAATCAGCTATGGGCGCTTTTATTATGGATATGCGTCCAGAGCAATCTGCGGCACAACTTCGTGAAGTGATTTTGTAATGCGCGTATTAGTTACTGGCGGCACTGGATATATCGGTTCAACTGCGGTCGAGATTCTTTTGAGCCAAGGCTTTGAGATCTCAATTTTGGATGATTGCAGTATGGGGCATGCCGATACCGTGCCTGCGGGCGTGCGTTTTGTTCAGGGCTCACTATTGAATGCGGCCGAGGTTGCCGATGCTCTGCAAGGGTGCGAAGCGGTTATGCACTTTGCCGGAAAATCTCTCGTTGGCGAGTCAGTGGAGAAACCTGATCTTTACCAATCAGTCAATGTAGATGGAACTCGAATTCTGCTCGATGAAATGAGAAAACAGTCGATTGCAAAGATTGTCTTTTCATCTTCTGCTGCCACCTACGGAGAACCAAAGGTTGTTCCCATCCTTGAAACATCAGAGACCAACCCAACTAACCCATATGGTGCAACAAAGTTAGCCATTGATCACATGATCACTGAAGAGGCCAAGAACCACGGAATCTCAGCTGCTTCACTTCGCTACTTCAATGTTGCAGGAGCGCTAAAGGCACAACGTGGTTGGTTAGCTGAGCGTCACAACCCAGAGACCCACTTAATTCCAAATGTTTTGCGCAGTACGGATTCCAATCCAGTAAAAATCTTTGGCACCGACTGGCCAACCGAAGATGGAACATGTATCAGAGACTATGTTCACGTTATTGATTTAATTGATGCGCACATTAAGGCGTTGAACTCATTAGGAAAACCAGGCCACGAGATCTACAACTTAGGAAGCGGCTCTGGATATTCAGTCCGCGAGGTCGTTAAGGCGGCAAGTGATGCAATCGGTCATCAAATCCCGTTTGTTGATTCTCCGCGGCGTGCAGGCGATCCAGCGGTTTTAATCGCTGACATTTCAAAGGCGAAAAGAATGTTGGATTGGTCGCCGACTCGTGACATGACGACGATGGTCGCCGATACCCTTCAATCAATGGCATAACCATGAGTTCAATTGAAGAGAAGTTCGTAGAAACCTTCGGCGAAGCTCCAGATCTAGTTGCTGCAGCGCCAGGTCGAGTAAATCTCATTGGTGAGCACATCGATTACAGCGATGGATTTGTTTTACCTTTTGCTATTAAGGATCGAACCTATGTCGCAGCACGCAAGCGCGATGATTCGACTGTTCGAATCGCTTCAGCTCAGCGCCGAAACAAGATCGTCACTGTTGACATCAAGGATGTTAAGCCTGGATTAAAGGGTGAATGGGAGCGCTACGCATTGGGCGTGTTGTGGTCCATGGGCGTAAACAGCGGTGTTGATCTCATGATCGATGGCCATGTTCCATTGGGTGCAGGTTTGTCATCTTCAGCCGCCCTGGAATGTTCAGTTGCAACAGCCATGAATCACCTTTTTGATCTGGGATTTAATCTCGAAGAGCTCGCAAGAATCACTCAAAAAGCTGAAAACCAATATGTAGGAGTTCCTTGCGGAATCATGGATCAATCCGTATCGCTTATGGCGACCCAAGGTTCAGCGCTTTTACTGGATTGTCGCGATCTATCTACGAAGAACATTCCATTTGATGTTGCATCCCACGGCTTAGAGTTGCTGATCATCGACACCCAAGCCCATCATGCATTAACAGATGGGGGTTACGCAGAACGCCGCGCCTCATGTGAATCTGCAGTGGCGAAGCTTTCCATTAATTCCTTACGTGAGTTAACTTTGGACCAACTTGAATCCTCTCGTAATCTGCTCACTGACACGGAGTACATCCGCGCACGCCATGCAGTGACTGAGATGCGACGGGTTCTAGATTGTGTTGATGCGTTAAGTGCATCTGATTTTGAAAAAGTCGGGGCATTGATTAATCAATCCCATGCATCTTTGCGTGATGACTACACCGTTTCTTGCCCTGAATTAGATACCGCCGTTGATGCCGCTCTATCTGCAGGAGCTTTGGGTTCACGAATGGTGGGCGGCGGATTTGGCGGAAGTGCGATCGCTTTAATTCAAGCGTCAAAGACCACTGAAACAATCAAAACGATTGAAAAAGCTTTTTCAAGCAAGGGCTTCAAAGCGCCGAGATTCTTTACCTCGTTGCCAAGTCAAGGCGCAGAGTTGTTGTCTCGCCTTTAATTACAAAGGGTTAATTGAAAGAACTTCTACCCCACCGATTGCTCCCAAGACATTGAGCAGATCAGTTGGGTCATTTCCTGGCACAGCAACGGTGATGTCATCGTAGCCACGACCATCTTCAGATTTCACAACTGCGAGCGCGCGAATATCTCCGCCAGCTGCGCCAATTGCAGATGCAAGCAATCCCAATGAACCAGGACGATCTGGAAGAGCTACGTTAAGTTGAAATAGTGCCATGGCTTAACAATACCCTGACACTATTTCAACCACGCACTATTAATTGGATGGTGCAGTTCCCAATGTGACCTTAAAGCTCTTTGAGCCTCCGGTAGGTAGATCAACAACCACTGTGATTGTCGCTCCGGGTGCATATGAGCGAATCTTTACAATTGCACCAACTTGATCGGCGATCTTGACCCCGTCAATAGCGGTTATGACTGAGCCTGCAGGAATTCCGGCCTTTTCCGCGCCTTCATTAGGACTCAAGCGACCGATCTTGGCACCTGTTCCTGTGTAGGTGGAATCAAAGAAGACTCCTAAAACCGGACGGGTTGATTTACCCGAGGCAATCAATTCATCAATTACACGTTTGGCTTCGTTAATTGGAATCGCAAATCCCAAACCGATACTTCCGCTGGATCCTCCTGAGGACAAGGTTGCGATTGCAGAGTTAACACCGATGATGCGACCTTGTGAATCAAGCAGCGCTCCTCCTGAGTTTCCGGGATTAATCGCTGCATCGGTTTGAATAGCGTTTACAAAGGACTCAGCCCCGATAGTGCCTGTTGTAACTGGACGATTAAGCGCGGAAACTATGCCGCTTGTGACGGTACTTGAAAGACCCAGTGGTGAACCAATCGCCACAACAGATTCGCCAACACTGATTCGCGAAGAGTCTCCAACGGTGACGGTTGGAAGATTTCCACGACTTATTCGTAGAACAGCTAAGTCGTAAGCAATATCTCTACCAACAATCTGGGCTGAGACCGTGTCTCCATTAAGAAGTTCAACTGTGATCGCACCACTTGTCGCTGCGGTCGCAATCACGTGATTATTTGTAACGATAAATGAGCTTGATTTGTCAGACTTGTAAATCCATCCACTTCCGCTTCCGCTTCCAGCAGCGGCCACAACTTTGATCGACACAACTGATGGAGTCACAAGGGAAGCAATACTTTTAACATCGATAGTTGGTGCACCTAGTGTCAGTGCAGTACGAGTGGTAGAACACCCATTTGATCCAGCTAAGTAAATTGCCTGAGTTCTCTTGTCGACACATACCTTTACACCCAGTGGCTCTGAAGTTGCCGCAGTGGCAACGCCACCAGCAACTGAAGCCCCCACAAGGAATGCAGCGATGACCTTTGTCGATGTTTTTTTCATTTCAACCTCTTTCAACGTCAAAGATAAGTTTTCACTTCAACCTGAGAGAAAGTTTAAAAACGACTTACTAATTGGTGCAACTTATGCGAGTACTACCCAGCCGCTCTTTACTGCAACCTTCACAGTTGGCAGCGGGTTCGTCGCAGGTCCTGCAACTACAGAACCCTTTTTGAATGGATCAAAGCTTGCATTGTGGACTGAACACACAATCAACTTCTTGGCGCTGAAGTACTTAGTCATGCCACCTTGGTGGGTGCAGATTGTTTGATATGCGAAGACACCTGTCTTGGTTCGGAACAAGAGCGCTGGAGCGCCATTGCTCAATTGGAAGGCGTAGGTTCCGCCAACCTTGATCTTATTGAGGCGAACGATTTGGCTGTTTGCGGCAACTGCACGTGTTCCCAACAGTGATGTGGCCACGCCGGCCACAGCCATGCGAAGTGCTGATCTGCGTGTGAGTTTCATATGCTCCCTGACTTGGATTCGAACCAAGAACCTGTCGATTAACAGTCGACTGCTCTGCCGTTGAGCTATCAGGGATTAAAGCTGCGAGCGCACACTCTAGCGCACCCACAAGGAAGGGCAAAAATTAGAGGCTGCCAAGCGCCAAATCATGCAGAGATCTGCGGGCGCTTTCTAGGGCGACCAATTGGGCAAAGGCTGCGTTGTATTCAATCTCATTTTCAACTGGATTAAGGCGCTGTAGGGATGACTTCAGATCGGCGATGGAACGTGAAATCGCTACCTCGCGAAGTCTGGCCACGATGCTGGCTACATACGGCTCAGTTGGCTTTCCATCTGCACGAATTGGTTCGACTGATAACTCTGTAAATAAGGCTCGCAGATTTTCATCAGAGATGCTTTCAGGTGAGAGTTTTTCTGTCGAATCAATTGCACCTCGCATGGCGCTGTATGCCGGATGGGTAAATGCACCTGCCTCGATAGAACTCCATAGTTCTCCAGCAAATAATTGTGGTTCTTGTAAACGAGCCTTCAGAACCTCTCGCTCAAGAATCAATCTCGCCTCATTGGGATCTGGTCTGAAGTTTGGTTGGGCAGGTGCATCTTCAGTAACTGCACGAGTTTGCTGTGGAATATTTTTGGCTCCCTGTGCGACGGCACGGGTAACGATCTCAACTTCAACACCCAACCAACCGGCAAGTAAACGTGTGTACTCGGGACGCAAAGACTTATCACGAATCTGTGCAACCAAAGGTGCTGCTGCGTTCAATGCATTGACGCGACCTTCAGCGGTATCTAGCTTGTGATGAACAAGCTCTGCGCGGATAGCAAACTCAAATAGCGGAACGCGACGAGCAATCAAATCACGGAGCGCTAAATCTCCCTTTTCTTGGCGAAGCTCACATGGATCTAATCCATCTGGTTCTACCGCAACAAAGGTTTGCGTTACAAACTTTTGATCTTCACTAAATGCACGCAAGGCTGCCTTCTGACCCGCAGCATCTCCATCAAAGGTAAAGATAACTTCACCACGGAAAGCATCATCATCCATCAGTAAGCGACGAAGAATTCTGATGTGGTCTGCTCCAAAAGCGGTTCCACATGTTGCTACCGCAGTCGTAATTCCCGCGAGGTGAGCCGCCATAACATCTGTGTAACCTTCAACGATGACGGCTTGGCGCTTCTTTGCGATCTCTTTCTTGGCGACATCTAGACCGTAAAGGACCTGGCTTTTCTTGTAAATTGGAGACTCCGAAGAGTTTAAATACTTTGGCCCTTGATCCTCTTCATCGCTGGCTAACTTACGAGCACCGAAACCAACGATGTCTCCAGAAATATCCTTGATAGGCCACATTAAACGGTTGCGGAACTTATCAATTGGTCCGCGTTGTCCCATCTTTGATAATCCTGCAAGCTCTAACTCATCAATCGAATATCCAAGGCCTCGAAGGTGTTTTGTTAATCCATCCCACTCATCAGGCGAGTAACCCACACCAAATTGCAGGCAAGCCGCCTTATCAAATCCGCGCTTAGTCAGTAGTTCGCGACCATGGGCTGCCGCAGGTGATGTGTTGAGTTGCTCTTGATAAAACTTTGCCGCTTCTGCATGTGCCGCGATTAAGCGAGCACGTGTTCCTGAAGTAACTACAGGACCGGAAGAAGGAGATGAGCTTTCTTCATATCGCAATGTGTAGCCGATGCGATCTGCAAGACGTTCGATTGTTTCAGTAAAGGTTAGGTGATCGATCTTCATCAAAAAGGCGATTACATCTCCACCTGTTTGGCAACCAAAGCAATGGAAGTACCCCTTGCTAGGTGTTACATGGAATGACGGTGACTTTTCATCATGAAAAGGACATAACCCTTTTTTCTGGCCTCCGCCTGCATTCTTTAGCTGAACGTAATCGGCAACGACTTCATCAATAGGTGCACGGTCGCGAATGTATGCAACATCCTCATCCTTGATACGACCGCTCATACCCTCACCTTACCGATTCGCTAGTAAGCGCGCATGAAGAGCGTACGCGCCTGGGTCAGTGAGCGCGGCAACCTGGTCAATAATCACGCGCATTTTCGCAATTTCATCACCGGCTTCATTCCACGGTTTTTGGAAAAAAGAGTCCATCTCGTGAGGGTACTTAAGAAGCATTTCGACTAACTCTTTGATGATCACATGTTGTTTTGCATAGCGATCTTGAGAATGTGCGGCATTGATCAGGTAATGACCCGCAATAGCCTTAAGGAAATCGACTTCTATCTTTTGTTCGCGAGGTATCTCTAAATCAGCGCTATATCGGGATAAAGGGCCGTCGCCATGAATCTTTCGAGTCTCAACTTCGGCGGCTAAAACAAAGCGACCGATTAACTGACTGGTCGAATCCTTTAGCCGAGCCAGACTTCTGTGGCTTCCATCGTAATAGTGCGGCCAAGCAGATAAAGAGGAAAGTCGTGACAAAGCATCGATCGCCTCTTGTTCAGTTGCATCACTCTTGTAATCAGTGACCATGACTTTATAAAGATCAGAAAAATCATTATCGAAATTACTGACAGAAACCTGTCCAGCAAAGATTGCATCTTCAAGATCATGAACTGAATACGCACAATCATCAGACCAATCCATGATTTGAGCTTCGATGCACTTTTTACCAGACGGTGCATCTTTTCTCATCCATGCAAAGATCTCTACATCATCATCGTAAACACCAAACTTGCGAGGATTTTCTGCACGTGGCCATGGGTACTTAGTCGCACCATCCAATGAAGCTCTAGTTAAATTCAGTCCGACACTCTTTCCTTCAGCGTCAACCGTTTTTGCTTCAAGTCGAACTAACAAGCGAAAGCTTTGTGCATTTCCTTCAAAGCCACCAAAATCCTTTGCGATCTCAGCCAAAGCTTCCTCGCCATTATGACCAAATGGTGGATGTCCTAAGTCATGAGACAAGCATGCGGTGTCTTGTAGATCAGGATCTGCACCAAGTGATTCACCAAGCTCGCGACCAATTTGTGCACACTCGAGAGAATGTGAAAGACGGGTACGTTGGAAATCATTTTCCCAAGGAACCGCGACCTGAGTCTTTGCCGCTAATCGCCGCAATGATGCAGAGTGAATTACTCGAGCACGATCTCGCATAAATTCGGTTCGGCCAGGACGCTTTGCTGGTTCATCCAGAAAACGTTCTTGATCATGGGCGCTGTAGGTCACGGAAGTACCTTAGTAACAATGTCTGCACCTGGTAAGTGATCACTTACATGAATACCTCTACGACCAACGGTTATGTATGCCAAATATGCAGCCGCTTCACGGATTAGGTACCTGTAACCGCTGTTATCAAGGGTATTTGGCCCTGTTTGGACCGGTGAACAAGTGGCCAAAACCCCTTGATCATTTGCCATCCTAATTGCACGTGCACAATGAAATGGATCTGTTACGACAATGACATCGCTGACGTAACGCTTTTTCATGACCTCTGCATACGCCTTAGTGCTCGTTAAAGTGTCTCGACCTTCTTCAATCGCTGTGATCTTTCGTGATGGAACACCCTTAGTTCGCAACCAGTACTTTCCAGATGCAGCTTCTGTAGTGCGATCACCAGGTGCACCTGAACCAACAGTGATAATTGAAGGTGCATACCCAAGATCATAAATTCGTTTAGCTTCAACTAAACGTCCTTCTAGCGCATCTCCTGGTTTTCCATTCAACTGCGCAGTTCCTAAAACTACGATTACATCTGCTTGACGAACAACTGGATTATTTGCCGCTCTCCACACTTGCGAGATGCCATAGGCAGGACCAATCAACGCAAGAATCACAATTACCGTAATTGTTCGGCGAATCCATCTGAAGAGAAACATTTATCCGCCTGAGAACGCATCCTCTAGTTCAACATGAACTAGTTCATCTGGATCGTTAAGCCAACCATCAGGCAAAGTTGGTGGACGGCCATGACTTGTACGTCCACGTGGCTTTTCTCCAACCTCGGTTGGATATGGTTGATCCTCCAACTGATCAATGAGATTTCGCATCTCTTGAAGTGAAGAAACCATTCCTAAATCATGACGAATCTCGCGAGGAACACGGAAGCCTTTGAGATACCACGCCATGTGCTTTCGCATATCGCGCATTCCGCGGTCTTCAGATTCTAAGTATTCAACAATGAGATTTGCATGACGGAACATAACTTCGCGGACTTCATGCAAAGTTGGAGTGATTTGTTTACCTTCACCCTTGAGCGCTGATACAAGATCTGTAAACAACCAAGGTCGTCCTAAACATCCACGACCAACGACAACTCCTGCACATCCGCTTTGCTCAACCATCGACACCGCATCGCTGCCAGACCAGATATCGCCATTGCCCAAAACAGGCACTCCTGTTGGCTTTAAGTGTTCAACCAGGCGTGCAATTGCCGACCAATCCGCTTTTCCTTCATACATCTGGGCTGCAGTTCGTGCATGCAATGCGACCCAAGCAACCCCTAAATCAGCGGCAGATTGTGCTGCCTCTAAATAGGTCTCATGATCACTATCGATACCAATGCGCATCTTTACCGTAACCGGAATACCAAATGGTTTTGCCGCTTCAACAGCTGCTCCAACAATGCTGGTAAACAATTTGCGCTTAAATGGAAGCGCAGCTCCCC
>JBJONC010000006.1:0-35804 GCA_046052005.1 Actinomycetota bacterium | reverse complement strand
GGATCAAACAAATCCTCTTCGCTATACGCCTTCTTTCGCATAACAACATCGGCCACAAAGATCGAGGACCAAACAGCAACTGGCACACCCAATGTAATAAGAAAACCCTGGAAAGGATAAAAAAAGTTATCCGCAATCCAAACGATGTAAATGGCTCCAATTAACATGATTGAAGCATCAATTATCGCTGCGTGATGGCGCTTGACTGGTACACCAATTGATACCAACGCTAAGCCTGAAGAATATAGATCCAAAATTGCACCACCGACTAAACCCAGAATTGCAACTAAGGCAAAGGGAATTAAGAACCAGGTGGGAAGCAAGGTTGTGAGCGCTCCTATGGGATCCATTGCGATCGCTTCGCTGAGATCTTTACTGCTTCCAGATAATGCAGCCCCGTAAATGACCAACACAATTGGAACTATTGACGCACCTAAAACTGTCCAGCCGACAACGGCCTTGCTAGATACAGAACGTGGTAAATATCGAGAGTAATCCGCAGCGGCGTTAACCCAACCTAGACCGATTCCGGTGATGGCGAAAATTACCGCCCCAATAAAGCTCTGGAATGAACCATCCGGGATTGCATTGATGGCATCCCAATTAAGGTTGTCTACAGTTAAAGCAATATACAAAAGTGTCATTGCAATAGTCGTGATGGTCAGGATTTTCTGCAACTTCATGATGACAGAAAATCCGAGGACTCCCCCGAAAACGGTGAGAGAAACAGCTACGACAAAGCCAATAACTAATGCAAGATTGTTGTCGATCCCACCAACACGGGCAAACACTGTTCCCGTTGCCAAAGTTGCAAGAGATACTAAAACAGTTTCCCACCCCACAAAGATTAAATACGACAAAGCACCGGGCAGGATGCTTCCTTTCACGCCAAAGGATGCTCGTGATAAAACCATTGTGGGAGCGTTTGATCGCTTACCGGCTAAAGAACTAATGCCCACCAAAAGAAATGAACCCAAAGTTCCTAAGAAAGCTGCAAGAGTTGCCTGCCTAAACGAGATTCCAAAACCCAAGAAGAATGCGCCATAGGACAACGCTAGTAAGGAAACATTTGCACCAGCCCACGGCCAAAAAAGAGATCGAGCCTTACCGCTTCGCTCAGAATCCTTAATGACATTTGGGCCGTTAATTTCGACATCAAATGCAGCCATATTAATTACTCCGTTTTTTAGCTCTCACATAGATACCGCCAAAGAAAAAGATCAACAACGCGGCCAGCAGAATTCCGCCAGCGGGTATTGATGACTCCTCCGAATTAGCGCTAATTGGCATTGGCGTCTGTTCATTTGAATAATCAGGAGAAGCGTTGAAGGTGTAATCACCCTCAATTACATGGCCGTCATCTCCAACAACTCGGTACTTCACAGTGAAGACTCCAGCGGCGCTTTGGCCTGAAATCTTTGTGGTGATTTTCCCACCTTCGATGATGGGATCTTCGTAGTTGACCGCTAAGCCTGTCGAATCAATTACCTCTAGCGAATTAACCGCTTGGCCATCGAGCGTTTGCAAATCACCACTGAATTGGATCCATACCTGAGTCGGAATCGGGTTTGCGTTAGCAAACTGCTGAGGGAAAGAGTCCACGATTTCGACATGGGCCGAGGCGTTAGTCCCCATGAAGAAGGTGGTGATTGCAATTAAGACAAGCAAGGTTAATCGGCGCATACGGTGAACTTTAATCCAAGAAGAAATCAAGTAAGAAATCCTTAGTCCCCGGTGTAACCGAGTACTTCTCTAAATCGGTGATGCCTTCGCTTGCAAGAAGAACATCATCGACAAAGAAGTTACCTGTGCACTCTTTGGCATCACGATTAAAAATAATGTATGCAGCATCTGCCAAGATTTCTGGTGTGCGACCGGCTGAAGCATCAATTCCCGGAATCATCTGAAGGGCTGCGGTGTCGATCACAGTACGAGGCCATAAAGCATTGACGGCGATTCCATCACGCTTGAACTCTTCAGCCATTCCGAGCACGCACATACTCATGCCGTACTTTGCCATTGTGTACGCCACATGGTTCTTGAACCACACGGGTTTCATCGACAACGGAGGTGAAAGGTTAAGAATGTGTGGATTTCTACCTTCTGCAGCTGACTTACGTAGATGGGGCAAGGCTGCTTGCGAGGTTAGAAAGGTTCCTCGCACATTGACATCAAACATCAAGTCAAAACGCTTAGCTGGAGTCTGATCTGTGCGGGTTAAGTTAATCGCACTGGCATTATTGATAAGAATATCGATGCCGCCAAAGGCTTCAGCGGCCTGTGCCACCGCTGCTTCGATCTGAGCTTCATCGCGTAAATCGCATTGGATAGCTAACGCTTTACCACCGGCTGCCTCAATTTCAGCAGCTGCTGTATGAATCGTTCCGGGAAGTTTTGGGTTTGGATCAGATGTCTTTGCCGCGATTGCGATCGATGCGCCATCACGTGCCGCGCGAAGTGCGATTGCTAATCCGATCCCTCGAGATCCACCTGTGATGAAGATTCTTTTTCCAGCAAGTGACATTTACTTACCCTTCTTAGACATGAACTTCATAAACGCTTCCATAGCCTCTTCGGATTGAAGTGCCATTGAAAAGATTTCAAACTCAGCTTTCATAACCGCTGCAACTGAATCATGGTTACGAGCCTTAAGTAACGCTTTGGTATTAATGATCGCTTGTGGTGGTTGCTCAGCAATGTGTTGAGCAACCTTAATCGCGTGAGCCAGTGGGTCTGCATCGACTGCAGTTACTAACCCCATTTCGACCGCTTCTTCTGAAGAAAAACTTTCGCCTGTCATAAAGATTCGAGCAGCTCGCTGGTATCCAACCAATTGCGGGAAGAGATAACTCGAACCAGCCTCAGGAACTAAGCCAAGCGAAGCAAATGGCATAGAAAACTTAGCGGTTGGACCAGCAACGACAACGTCGCAATGCAACAGCATCGTTGTTCCAACACCAACAGCATTTCCTTTAACCGCCGCAAGTAAAGGCTTCGGGAAGTTAAGTAGGGACGCTAAGAACTGTGCAACCTCTGAATCATCCGATGTCGGTGGATTGTTCATGAAGTCCATGATGTCGTTGCCTGCGGTGAAGTGATCCCCTTCAGCCGCGATGATGACCGCTCGAACACCGAAGTCACCTGCCGCTTCATTGAGGCCATTGGCCAACCCTGAATACATCGCTCGTGTTAATGCATTCATCTTTTCGGGACGATTAAAGGTGAGTGTTAGCACTCCTGAGTCCTGATGGCTTAAAATTTCGCTCATTCGCGCATCCTATTGGGTGAGTTGAGAAATAAAGAAGAGCAGAATAGGAACACGCGGAGAGGCGGAACGACCATGGCACGTGACATCACAATTTCAACACGAGAACTGACCCCATTTGAGCAACTGGTTTTAGAGCTGGTCTGCGAAGGCAAATCAAATGCCGCTATCGCTGCTCAAACTTCACACAGTGAAAAGGTAGTCGAAAACACTGTTAGCCGAAGTGCACAGGTTTTTGGAATCAAATCAGATGGTGAAACTAATCTTCGAGTGCTGCTCGCACTTGCCTATCGTACCCATTACGGCGATAAAGCCTTCGATAAGTTGAATGTACCGTGTTCACATTTTGAAGTTGGTCCAGATGGAACTTCAATGTGCAACCGCCATATTGATTAATTTGAGATCACACTCGTAAATCACGCCCGGTGAGGGCAAACTCTCAAGATTCCTACACAGAGAGGTGACCCTCGCCTTTTTCCTCATCTGCATAACGCTCTCGGAGTACAAATACCTTGTATTGATTTTCGATGTCAATGCCTAAGAGGGAGAGAGTGAACAATGAAACGTAGAACCTTTGACAAGCTAGTCTCATTTGTCGGCCTGGGATTAGCGCTGTTGCTATTTATTTTCGCCGGATTGCTTAACTTTGGTGCCGGATTTGCCAATGACAATGTTCAAAGTCAATTAGAGAATCAGAATATCGCCTTTCCAATTGAGGCTGGATTGCCTGCCAACACTAAAGATCAACTTCTGAAGTGGGCGGGAATGCAAGTTACAACTGGAGAAATGGCAAAGGATTACTCAGACCTTTACATTCTTGAGCATATGAACGCTTCATCAGCTGCGGTCATGGGAAAGCCAGCAACATACTCAGAGGTTTCAACTGAGTACATGTCCGCTGTTCGAGGTGGCAGTCAAGATGCAGAACGTGTTGCAAAACTTGAGGAACTTCGTCAAACACTATTCATGGGAAACACTCTTCGCGGAATGCTTCTTGAAGCATACGCATTTGGAATGTTTGGCGTAATCGCAGGATATGCAGCGCTTGCATCGCTCTTGGGCGGTCTGGTGTTTCTGATTCTCGCAATCGCCGGGTTGGCACATATTCGTCGCACTCCTGAGGATGCGATGATTTAACCCTCAACTCTCCGTGAGGGGTTAAAAAAGCGCCCCTGGGTTTATCCCAGGGGCGCTTTCCTTTACAGTTTTTCTAGATGCTTAGCGATCTAGCTTTCCTGAAATGAAATCCTCAGTCTTTGTATGAGCTGCCTCATCTGTGTACTGAGTTGGAGGTGTCTTCATGAAGTAGCTAGATGGTGAGAGCAACGCTCCACCAATCTTGCGATCAAGACCGATCTTTGCGCAGCGAAGTGCATCGATGATTACTCCAGCTGAGTTTGGTGAATCCCAAACTTCCAACTTGTATTCGAGGTTGAGAGGAACATCGCCAAATGCGCGGCCTTCGAGGCGAACGTAGGCCCACTTGCGATCATCAAGCCATGGAATGTAATCCGATGGTCCGATGTGAACATTCTTCTCACCAAGATCATGGTGCAGCTGTGACGTTACAGAGTTTGTCTTAGAAATCTTCTTGGATTCAAGACGATCACGCTCGAGCATGTTCTTGAAGTCCATGTTTCCACCAACATTGAGCTGGTAGGTACGGTCTAGGTGAACTCCGCGATCCTGGAACAACTTAGCCATGATGCGGTGAGTGATAGTCGCACCAACTTGGCTCTTAATGTCATCTCCAACGATTGGAAGTCCTGCATCAGCAAACTTCTTTTCCCATACTGGGTCAGAAGCAATGAATACTGGAAGAGCATTAACAAATGCACAACCTGCATCAATTGCACACTGTGCGTAGTACTTAGCAGCAACTTCAGAGCCCACTGGTAGGTAGCAAATCAAAACATCGATCTGCTCATCCTTAAGAACCTGAACTACATCTACTGCAGGAGCATCTGACTCCTTGATTGTCTCGCGGTAGTACTTTCCGAGACCATCATTTGTAACGCCACGAAGAACTGGAACACCAGTCTTTGGGACTTCACTAAACTTAATTGTGTTGTTCTCGCTTGCCCAGATTGCATCTGCAAGATCGAGCCCAACCTTCTTAGCATCCACATCAAAGGCTGCAACAAACTTGATGCTAGAGATGTGGTATCCCCCAACAACAGCGTGCATAAGACCTGGGATCTCTTGATCAACAGCAGCGTTCTTGTAGTACTCAACGCCCTGAACTAATGAGTTAGCGCAGTTTCCAACGCCAACAATTGCAACACGGATGTCGCCTTTACCGGTTGTGATGTTCACTCTATTTCCTCTCGGTTTTGATCATGTCTTCCAGCCAAGCGATCTCTCGATCAGCTGTCTCCAGTGAATGACGTCGCCACTCCTCTAGATATTTGTCGATACCAACAGGTGACTTCTCGAGTTCACCACGAAGGATTTCGGCTTTCTCCTTAAGGCGACGATGGCGCCCCTCAAGAATTCTTACTCTGTTCTTTGCTGAAGTTGGCGAGAAGAAGGCGAAACGAATTTCAAAACCCTCGTCCTCCCACGTTTCAGGTGTTACTGATTCAGTTAAATCCTCAAATTTGCGAGCGCCTTTATCTGTGATCGCGTAAACGATGCGAGATCTGCGCGAAGTTGCATCTACCGCGGACTCTTCGATGAGGCCCGCTTCCATCATTCTGCGCAGCTGTGGGTACAGCACTGAGAAGGAAAGGGCGCGAAAGGGACCAAAGATTGTTCCGATTCGCTTGCGGAGTTCATAGCCATGCAAAGGTGCTTGAGAAAGCAGACCTAGAAGGGCGAACTCGAGGGACTCTGAACGTGAACGCATCGATCCCCCATTCCACATCATTGTGATGTTCCGCTAGATGTATCTATTCGATATATCGGGTCGTAATCTAAAGGGATATAGCCATCTAGGCAACCCAGACACTCGGGTAAGGGGGGTTTGAGGCTGTGATCCACCTCAAAGTTCGGGCGTGGCGTACACACAGGTAACCCACAGCCCCGCTTTACCCTGAATCTACAAGGCCCCATTCGGGCCACACAGGAAAGGAAGTTTCAAGTGTCTCTACTCTCGTGGAAACTCCATGGAAACGGTAAGTCAGTCAGCTCAGGTGCGGTTGTTTCAACCGATGAGCGCCTTACCTGGCCTCGCACCATCGGTGTCGGCCTTCAGCACATCGCCGCTATGTTCGGCGCAACCTTCTTAGTTCCAATCATTACCGGCTTCCCACCAACAACAACCCTCTTCTTCTCAGGCATTGGAACACTTATCTTCCTAGCCCTGACTCAAAACAAGGTGCCTAGCTACCTAGGTTCATCCTTTGCATTCCTTGCACCTATCGCTGCAGCAAAGACAAGTGGCGGAATGGGCGCAGCGCTCGGTGGCGTCGTAGTTACTGGTGTGATCTTGGCTGTTGTTGGTCTGATCGTCCGCCAAGCAGGTATCGGTTGGATCAACTGGATGCTTCCACCTGTAGTTACAGGAACCATCGTTATGGTTATTGGTTTGAACCTTGCAGGTGCAGCAAAGAACAACTTCGTTGCTGCTCCAATGATCGGTGTCATTACCTTGGCATCAATCGGATTGATCTCAGCATTCTCACGTGGCTTCATGGGACGCATCAGCGTCTTCCTTGGTCTGCTCATTGGATATGGTGTTGCTTATATTCAGGGCGATGTAAACACTGATGGCATCAAGGCAGCGAAGTGGTTTGCACTTCCAACATTTACAAACCCAACATTTGATGGCAAGGCGATCATCCTCTTCCTTCCTGTGGTTCTAGTTTTGATCGCGGAAAATGTTGGTCACGTTAAGGCTGTTGCCTCAATGACTGGCAAAGATCTTGACGATCAAATGGGAACAGCGCTTATGGCAGATGGTGTTGCAACAACGCTAGCTGGCTTTGGTGGCGGTTCTGGAACAACAACATATGCAGAGAACATCGGCGTAATGGCAGCAACTCGCGTGTACTCAACAGCTGCATATTGGATTGCAGGCGTTGGTGCAATCGGTCTTTCACTGTCACCTAAGTTCGGTGCAGTTCTTAGTGCAACTCCAGTAGGTGCACTAGGTGGCGTTGGCGTTGCTTTGTTCGGAATGATCGGTGTCGTTGGCGCTCGTATCTGGATCGAAGGCAAGGTTGATTTTGCTAACTCAACAAACCTACTCATTGCAGGTTCTGCTTTGATTATCGGTATCGCCGATATGTCATGGACCCGTGGAGATTACACATTCAACGGAATCATCAACGCGACTTTGGTTGCAATCCTTGGATACCGAATCCTTCACTCAATTGCAGATGCACGAGGTAATAAGTAACATCCCATCATGATCATTCCATCGCGGTTACCTGAATACTTTGTAGCTGCGATGGTAATAATCTTGGCGCCTGGCCCGAGCGTATTGTTTGTAATCGCTCGGGCCATCGCGTGGGGTCGTAAAACCGCAGTATTTACAGTTGCCGGCAATGTGACCGGAGCTTTTTCTCTTTCAGTATTTGTCGCCCTGGGGCTTGGTCCAATTTTGCAACGTTCCGAGCTTGCTTACATTGCGGTGCAGTGGGCAGGCGGTCTGTATTTGGTCTACTTAGGAATTGATGCGATTCGACATCGCAGTATCCATGCCGCTGACATGACAAACCAAGGAGATGTCGCGCCAAGTATTCGACGCTCCATACGAGATGGTTTCTGGGTCGGTGCCTTGAATCCAAAGGGTGTTGTTTTCTTCGCCGCGGTTCTACCTCAATTTATCGATCGTGAACGCGGTAACGTCACCGCACAGTTAATTCTGCTTGGAGCAATCTTTGCAATTCTGGCTTTTATCTCCGATGGATCATGGGGAATGCTGGCTGGCACCGCCCGCAACTGGCTAGCAACAGATGGCAAGCGTTTAGAGCGTCTACGCGCAACTGGCGGAACAATCATGATTATTTTGGGTCTGTCAGTTGTGTACTCGGCAATTGTCAGTGGTTAAGTACACAATAAGCACATGATTAAACCTGCCAAGCCCGCCCGCGAAAACATCTCCCCTTCCGATCTCACCTTCGGGTTATCAACCTGTAAGAGATGTTTGTGGATCAAGTATTGGTTCAAGGTAACGATGCCCGGTGCTTTTCCATTGGTCGGAACAATGGCGGCTTTACAAGAAGAGCACTTCCAAGGCGCAGATATGCCAACAATTGATCCATCCCTTCGCGCAGGCACCGTTACAAAGTGGGGCGAATGGGTTAAGAGCAAGCCACTTGTCATCAATGGCGTTGAAACTCGATGGAGAATTCTTGGAAAGTACGATCTTGTTTCAACCAATGAGGATGGAACTATAGGTTTAATTGATTGCAAGGTCTCTGATAGTCAACGCGATAGTGGGCAGTTTTACTCGCCGCAGCTTGAGGCGTATGCATACGCTTTAGAAAACCCTGCAGCTGGAAAGTCGCAAACCGTTGCCTCAATGGGCCTCTTGGTGTGGCGACCAACAACTGCGATTGGTAGCAACGCCGATGAGTATGGCTTTGGAGTATTTCAAAAGTATGTCCCGGTAGAACGGGATCAAGCGAACTTTCTTAAGGTCATTGGTGAGTTCATCGAGGTACTAGAGGGTGAACTTCCTGATGCAGGATCTGAGTGTCAAACCTGCACCTACTTAACTGCACGAAACGCTTTGGATTAATCCTCTTCCTGGATTACGCCTAGCTTGGCCTTCTTAGGTGCGTAAGTATCGATGTACTCCTGGCCTGACATTGCAAGAATCGCATTCATAATTTGATCAGTGACATCGCGAAGATGCTGCAGATCAGTTGAATCGCCATCAAAGTACATGGGTTCGCCAAAATGCATACCTACACGCTTTACATTTGGAATGACTTTTCCGGTTGGTTGAATCTTGTCGGTGTTAAACATCGCAACTGGTACAACAGGTGCGCCAGATTCGATGGCAAGACGTGCAATTCCGGTGCGACCCTTATAGAGACGACCATCAGGTGAACGGGTGCCTTCCGGATAAATACCGATGCAATCTCCATCGGCTAAAACCTTTAACCCTGTAATCAACGCTGCTTCGCTGCGACGACCACCTGAACGATCAACTGGAACCTGTCCTAACGCTATGAAGGTTAGTTTTTTTAATAAACCTTTTGGACCAGGTGAGGTGAAGTACTCGCTCTTTGCAAGAAAGGTAACTTTGCGCGGAACAACCAGGGGCATAAAGATCGAATCACTAAATGACAGGTGATTTGAGGCGATGATTACCGGTCCCTTAGATGGAACATGGCGCAGACCGCGAACCTTTGGACGAAAAGCCAACATTAAAAACGGGGTCAAAAATGCTCGCAAGGTTCCGTAGGGCAGGTTGTTCAACACGGGGCTAATTTAGTGGCTATTGACGACTATGACACTATCTGAGGGTGAGTAATGAGAAAAAAGGTCCAGAAGGCTTCGATGAGGAGGAGTTAATCCGCTCAGAGTTTGAGTCGATTGTCTCTGGCTTGAATCTGGACCAATCCTCCCCTTCTACATACCTCGATGATCTTGATCGCATCGACCAAGAAGGTTTTGTTCAACCTAATCCAGCTCCCGTAACTCCCCGTGGATTCATTCAATCTGCGCGGGATGCAATTACCCGTTGGTTTCACAAAGACAACCGAGATGATGATGGAGCTGCACTGTGAGTAATTTTTCATGGGGAATCCTGGGACCAGGTGGAATCGCACGTGCCTTTGCAAAGGATCTTACTTTCCTTGAAGGTCACACAGTTGGTGCAGTGGGGTCTCGATCACTTATTAACGCGCAAGTTTTTGCAAATGATTTTGGTAGCACTGCCTACGGAAGTTATGAAGAGCTTGTTAATGATTCAACGATTGATGCCATCTACGTTGCAACCCCGCACCCAGCACACCACGACAATGTGATTCTTGCTTTGAATGCAGGAAAACCTGTTTTGTGCGAAAAGCCATTTGCTGTCAATGCCGCTGAAGCGCAAGCGATGGTTGATGCTGCATCGCATAACAAAGTTGCACTGATGGAGGCGATGTGGGCTCGGTTCCTGCCACATTATGCGAAGGTACGAGAAATAATTGCAAGTGGAGTATTAGGACCAATTCTTTCTATCCATGCAGACCATGGACAAAGACTTGCTGATCAAAACATTCCCCGCTTAGTTGATCCGCACTTAGCAGGTGGTGCATTACTAGATCTTGGAATCTATCCAATCTCCTTTGCGCACATGATTCTTGGAAACCCGCTCTCGATAAATTCCAGTGCGGTTATGACTAATAAGGGTGTTGATGCGCAAACATCGATGATCTTCACTTATGAAAGTGGTGCGCAATCTGTTTTAACCACAACCATGATTGAGCAGACACCTTGCCGCGCAGTGGTTGCTGGTTTACACGGTTGGCTCGAAATTGATCGCACCTTTTACAATCCAGCAAGTATGCGCGTGATCCTTAATGATGGATCTGTGACTCAATATCCGAGCACCTACACGGGGCATGGCTTACGCGAACAAGCTGAAAGCTTTAAACAGTTAGTTCAATCTGGAAAACTTGAATCAGAGATCTTGTCTTGGCAAGACACTATCGACATCATGACAACCATGGATGCGGTGCGAGAGCAAATTGGGCTGAAATATCCCTTTGAAGGTTAGGCGCGAGCCAAATCTGCAACGCCTACAAGTCCTGCTTCATTACCTAATTGCGCGGCAATGAGTTCAGGGTATGGATGCTTTCCAGCAAAAGGCATTGTGCGCTCTAAGGCTTCGCGGGTTGGCTTTAACAAAATTTCGCCGGCATCGATTACTCCCCCGCCAATAACAACACATGCAGGATCAAGTAAAACAGAAAGCGATGCAATCCCAGCCCCGAGCCATTGACCGGTTGTGTTGAAGGCGGCGAGTGCAACAGGATCTCCGTCACGAGCAGCTTCGGTAATGGCCTGTCCGGTTAAACCTGCGACGGTGCCATCGCCACGTGACAAAAGATTGCGAGCGATTTCAGGGCTTGCGCTAATTGCTTCGCGGGCGTGGCGTAGTAGTGCATTTCCTGATGCGTACTGCTCAAAGCAACCACGAGCTCCACATCCACACAGATGTCCATCAGGCACAACACGAAGATGACCGAACTCTGCGGCAATTCCGAAAGCTCCACGATAAAGCTCGCCATTAACAACGATTCCGCCGCCAATGCCTGTACCAACGGTCAGCATCATCATGTGGTTTTGATTTCTTCCAGCACCAAACTTCGCTTCGCCCCAAGCTGCAGCGTTGGCATCATTTTCAATGACAACCGGTAAACCAATCTGCGCAGTCAGCTCGGCATCGAGATCAACACCGTTCCAATCCGCAATATTTGGAGTTGCAAGCATTGTCTTACGGTCAGAGGAAACAAATCCCGCAGCTGAAACACCAACTGAAGTGACTTCAAATTGTTGCATCAACTCTTTAGCTGTATCGGCGATGGTGCGAGTTAAATCGACGCCACCTTGACGAGGAGTTTCCTTGCGAGCGGTTGCAAGAATTTTTCCATTCTCATCAACAACTCCACCAAGAACCTTGGTGCCTCCTACATCAATGCCGATCGTGTTACTCATTGGACAACTACGCCTCTAGATGTGATTTGAGTTGCGCCAGTGCAGCATCGATAGTTGCCTTCTCTGCCTTTTGACGCATCATCGCTGGAACTGGCATAGATAGAGCTACGCCGAGTTCATAGGTAACTTCAGTAGTGTCTTCATCTACCGCTGTGATTGTGTAGATGCCATCCATACTGGTCAGTAGGTCTGCCTCATCAAGAGAGAAAGAGATTTTGTTGGGAGCTTGGCTCCAGTCGTAATCAAGGGTCGGACGATCCTTCATCATTCCGGCATCGATGCTCATCTTCACCTTGGTAATGCGACCTTGATCATCGTGCGCTAACGCTTCCGCGCTCTTGATCTGTGTCGACCACTCGGGATACTTGTCGAGTTCGAAGAGCGCCTTTTGCACATCGGCAATAGGGGCATCAATGGATATTAACGATTTGCTGAGATCTGTCATGGCGCAAGGCTACCCTCTTCCCCTTTTGTCTGCGCTCACGCTAGCGTTCCCCCCATGAATGAAATCTCAGTCCCGCCCCTCGTTCCTGCCGCAACCGCCGGGAACCTCACAAATCTGATCGCAGAACGCGCCTGGTTTGAACCAGAGCGCATCATCATGTCCCGCCCATTGGGCGAGGGATGGCAACCTGTAACCGCTCGCGAGGTCGAAGAAGAGATTCGCGCAACCGCTAAAGGTTTAATCGCATCAGGAGTTCAAATTGGTGATCGTGTTGCGATCATGGCGCGCACTCGTTACGAGTGGACGATTCTAGATTTTGCAACATGGTTTGCCGGAGCGGTTGTAGTTCCAATCTACGACACATCATCTGCTGAGCAAATCGACTGGATTCTTAACGATTCACATTCAGTCGGAATCATCGTTGAGACTCCTGCCTTGGCAGATCTTGTAAAGACAGTCATGCCATCACACACTCGCAACTTGTGGACGATGACAGATGATGTTCTTGCGGTATTGCGTGAAGCCGGAAAGCACATTGGTGATGATGAGATCGATCGTCGTCGCAACGCGCTGACTCCAGCTTCTCTTGCGACTTTGATTTACACATCTGGAACAACTGGAAAGCCAAAGGGTGTTCAACTTTCTCACAGCAACTTCCTTTCAGAGTGCGGCAACGTTGTGCAAGGTGCAAGCGAACTCTTCCTCAAGCCAGGTGGATCAACTCTGCTCTTCCTTCCAGTTGCCCACGTTTTCGGACGCATGGTTCAGATCGGTTCAATCGCTGCCGGTCTTCACATGGCACATTGCAGCGATCCTGTTGGTCGTTTGCCAATGGATCTTGCTTCATTTAAGCCAACCTTCGTTCTAGCTGTGCCACGTATCTTTGAAAAGATTTACAACGGTGCTGAAGCTAAAGCAGAGGCTGCAGGTAAGGGCAAGATCTTCCGCAAGGCTGCAGATGTTGCAATCGCTTACTCAGAGGCGCTTGATAAAAAAGGCATGTCACCAATTCTTAAGTTAAAGCATGGCTTGTTCGACAAACTTGTCTACAGCAAGATTCGTGCGGGAATGGGTGGTCGTGTTGAGGCTGCGATTTCTGGTGGTGCACCACTTGGCGTTCGCCTCGGTCACTTCTACCGTGGTGCTGGTATTTCAATCCTTGAAGGCTATGGCTTAACAGAAACAACTGCGGGTGCAACGCTAAACCTTTATGGTGCGCACCGAGTTGGTTCAGTAGGTCGTCCAATTCCTGGAACATCAATCAAGATCGCAGAAGATGGCGAAGTATTGATTCGCGGACCAATCGTTATGGACGGCTACTGGCAGAACCAAGCCGCTAATGACGAGGTTTTTGATTCAGAGCGTTGGTTCAAGACCGGTGACCTTGGAAAGCTTGATGATGAAGGCTTCCTCTACATTGTTGGACGCAAGAAGGAGCTCATTGTTACCGCTGGTGGAAAGAATGTAGCTCCAGCTGTATTGGAAGATCGCCTACGCGCACATCCATTGGTTAGCCAGTGCATGGTCGTTGGTGACAACCAGCCATTTATCGCAGCACTTGTCACAATTGATCAGGATGCGCTTAAGGCATGGGTTGCAAACAATAAAAAGGACGGCGCATCGATCAATGATTTGGTCAATGACCCAGATCTAATTGCAGTTATTCAAACAGCTGTTGATGATGCAAATAAGGCTGTTAGCAAGGCCGAATCGATTCGCAAGTTCACTCTTCTACCAACTGATTTCACAATCGCTGGTGGACACTTGACTGCAAAGTTGTCGGTCAAGCGACATGTAGTGGCGAAGGAGTTCGCAAAAGAAATTGAAGCATTGTTTACAAAATGAACAATGAGCGAGTAACCCTCGCACAAGAGTTACATGATGGGATCGCCCAGGACCTTGTGGTCCTGGGCTTTTCCATTGATCAAGCGATCTCTCAGTCTCAAGAGACAGAGGTGAAAAAGGAACTCCGCAAAATTCGATTTACAACAACACAACTTATTGAAAAACTCCGCGAACAGATGCACCAGTTACGCAGCGGTGATCCGCTTGAAGATTCCTCTGTCCCCGTCGACACAATGCATGAGACTCTTCGTGTAGTTCAAGAAATACTGAGAAATATAGAAAAGCATGCCGGTGCCACGAAGATCACTATAGATATCGCGGACAATGGACAGGGTGGGGTCACCTTAAAGGAGAACTCTTTTGGTCTCCGCGGGCTACAAGAAAGAGTCACGAGAATCAATGGGGAAATCCATATTGAATCCTCATCGAAGGGAACAAAGATTGGAGTAACGATTCCTTTGGATGGGTGATGACACGGCTATTGGTAATTGATGATCATGATGTGGTTCGGCAAGGTCTTGTGGCCGCTCTAAGAAAGAGTGATTTTCAAACCATAGAAAGTGCAGCTTCGCTCAAAGAAGCCCGTTCTAAAATTGCGACCTTTAATCCTCAAGCCATGATCGTGGATATCAATTTGCCAGATGGTTCTGGGTTAGA
Organism: Actinomycetota bacterium; assembly: GCA_046052005.1. Lineage (GTDB taxonomy): Bacteria > Actinomycetota > Actinomycetes > Nanopelagicales > Nanopelagicaceae > Planktophila. Next base: position 20,988 of record JBJONC010000006.1, on the reverse strand, counting down.
TCTAGTGCAATGGGTTCGTAAACTTTCTCAGACAACCGCGATAATCGTTTTGTCTCTCAATGCTGCCGAACAATTTTCCAGGATTTCGCAATCTGCCGGAGCAAATGCCTATTTATCTAAGACACAAAGTATCGAAGAGATCATTGCTGCCTTGAACTTCGCAATTAAATACCCTCACACCTTTACTTCAACCTTGGCCAGTAATCAGGTGAATGATTGGGGGTTAACGGCGCGCGAAATAGATGTTCTAACTCTCTTAGCAAACGGATCAAGCAATGCAGATATCTCTTCCGCGCTGTACATCAGTCTTTCAACAGTCAAAACACATATTTCAGCGCTGATGCGCAAGTTAGATGCAACAAATAGAACTAGTGCTGTGAAGCTTGCACGAGATAAGGGATTACTGCTCTAAGAGTTTATTGAATTGAGCAGACCAGATTTCCCATCGCCAATTTTCAACGATCCACTGTCGACCGGCAATACCCATCGCTTTTGCTTTCTCTGAATCATTGAGTAACGAAACGATTGCATCGGTAATTTTTGAGTTATCCGTGCCATCCACAACTACACCAGTCACTCCTTCGATGACCGCATCGGGTGCTCCCCCTGATGCCCCTGCCACCACCGGTAAGCCACACGCGCTAGCTTCGAGGTAGACAATTCCTAAACCTTCAACCTCCAACCCACCAAATCGTGACCTTGAAGGCATTGCAAAAACATCTCCCGCGCAAATGAACTGTGGAAGTTCCGCGTACTGAATTCTTCCAATAAAGGAGACATGATCTTCTAACTTGTTAAGCGCAACTAATTTGGCCAAGTGATCTAGGTATGGCCCTTTGCCAACCATTAACAGGTGAGCATTGGGAACTCTCTTCACAATTTCCGGTAAGGATTGGATCAAATGATCTTGACCTTTTCGATGCACCAGGCGCCCAACGGAAACAATTACCTTTTTGCCATCAAGGTTGAGCTCCTTGCGTAACTTGCTTGAATCCACTGGTGAAAAATGATCAACATCTATTCCTGGAGCGATCCGCACCATTGCTTTCGCACTCTTTTTTGAAATTGAGCGGGAAATAGCGCGTTGAGTGAAATCTCCGAGATACGTCAAAGTGTCAACAGTTGCAGCGATACGTCGCATCGCGAGATTGAAAGGAAAAACCTTTGCCCACCAGACTTCATGTCCATGAGTCAGCGCAACGGTTTTTTCAACTCCCGCCCTTTTCATGGAAGCAGATAAAAGACCCAATGGAGCCGCAGCGCCAAAGGCAGCGACGACAACTCTCTGATCCTTAATGATGCGGGCTAGCTTTCTCGCAACACGTGGCGTTGGCAGCAAAATCTTTGCCCGATCGCGAATAACGGTGACGCCGTACTTTTCTCGCCACATCGCGTCATATTCGACGGAATCAACTTGTGAGGATGTGTACACAATTGTCGAGCCAAAAGGTCTACGTTCGATTAAACCAATTACGAAGGTTTCAATTCCACCGGCGCGTGGACCAAAGTCATTAGTTACGAACAGAACTGGACTAGAAACGACGAGCTCCAACCAACGGTTTTCTTCCAAGTGAACCACTTGGCGCAACCTTCACGCGTGATCCAGAGCGTGGTGCGTGAACCATCTTGCCGCCACCTAAATAGATTCCCACGTGCGAAACTGGACGTCCGTAAAACAGAAGATCTCCCGGCTTCAAAGAGCTTAAGGAAACCTTCTTACCAAGACGAGATTGCGCAGCAGATGAGTGCGGCAGTGAAACCCCTGCAGATTGATAAGCGCGCATAGTTAATCCCGAGCAATCCCAGGTAACCATTCCCGCTGCACCGAAGACATATCGATCACCAATTTGCTTAAGCGCGTATTTCAATGCGGTACCCGCACGACCAGATACACCGCTCGCACTTTGTGCAGCCTTCAATGAAGAGGCTTGATCTTTATTTTCCTCTTCCTCTGCCAAGCGAGCCAAGCGTTCACGTTCTGCCTTAGTTAACTTGGATAGAAGTTTTTCAGCTTCTGCTAACTTCTTTTGTGCCAATGCTGATTGGGCTGCCAACTTCTTTTGCGCAGCCGCAACTAAAGCCATCTTGTCATTAACAGTTAATGTGGTTGCATTCAAACGTTGCTGCGCAGTTTCAAACTTTCTAAGTTGGGCTGATTTTCTACGTGTGATCGCATCTAAAGCGCCAGCTGATGATAAGTAGAGCGATGGATCGCTAGAAAAGAGAAGTTCAAAGCTCTGTCCAAAGCCACCGGTCTTGTACTGCTCAACAGCGATGCTTCCAAGAGATTTTTGAAGAGATGAAACGGTCTGACCCTGAATCTCCGCCTTGGCCTTGATGCCATTAAGGGTCTTGGTGAGGGCGGCCAACTTAACCTTGGCCTCCTGGGCGCCTTCAGCCGCTGCCGTTGCATCCTCTTCTAACTGACGAACCTTGGCTTGAACCTGTGCAAGAGTCTGAGCGCCCGAGGCTGAAACTGGAGCCATGAGCCCAGCTAGCACCGCAAATGCGGTCAGTGCGCGCAGCCAGAAAGACATAAGGGCAAGGCTAACCGCGCTTAGACCCACCACTCAACCTCAACAAGGCTAATTCGCCTGTGAATTTTCCCTTACTCACGCTCCACGAGCGTTGAATTGCAGCGGTGGTGTCAGCCCACTCTCAGCCAATACAGAGAGTGCACCAACCGTCTCTTCGCTGAGTTGAGAGGTGTTATCGAGGAAGAAGGAGACCACGCAGGTGTTGCATGCGATCGCCGCCATGGTGCAGGTAGAACAATCAATGATCATGGTCGTAAATGTACAGAGCGCCACTGACAAGAATGTAAGGGCGTGAGCGATACTTATCGGTGTGAGCGTTGTTGCAACCTTGGTCGTCGGTAGCGATGGATCAACTTCAAAAGAGAGTAGATCCGCCGGAATCAGCTCGCCGGAGGATAGAAAGGCTTTCTTGCAGCGACGTCGAGAGGTGGATGTCATCATCGTCGGCGGCAATACCGCCCGTCATGAGCCCTACAACCGAACCCCAGTTCCGCTGATCGTTATTTCGCGGACTTTGGTCAATCCGGTTCAGGGAAATCACTTGGCACTTTTTTGGAACTGCTCTCCTGTCGAAGCGGTCACTAAGGCCCGCACCTTATTTGGTGAGAAGATTTTAATTGAAGGTGGAATCTCGATGATCAACGAGCTGATTTCACACTCAATGATTGATCAACTAGAACTCAGCGTTACACCTGCTACCGGTGGTGATGATTGCATCGATATCTCAGCGCTTTTGTCTCACTTTGCTTACATTAGCCAGCGAGAAGAATCTGGTACTACCTTTTACTCGGCGCACAATTAGAAGGCTGAGATTAAGGAAACACCAGTAACTGCCAATGCAATTCCAACATACTGAACTTTGTGCAATCGCTCATCAAGAAACTTGAATGCCAAGAGCGCGGTTGCGATTGGATATAGAGACCCAAAGACCATTGCAACGGAGACTAATCCCTTGGTTGTTGCAACCCCTAACAGTAGGTTTGCTATGAAATCAGCTGCGCCGATGAAAATCAGAATCGGCATATCTTTCTTAGAAAATCCGCCTGTGGTTTTGAATCTAATAGCGATAGAAATTGTTACAAAGAAAGTCGCCGCACGCATCGAGACCATAGTTAACAGCGCGCTGGCTTGAGATCCAATAGCAATGAATGTAAGCGCCAAACCAAATCCAGCCGCAGCACCTAAGGCAAGAAGAAGTGGCTTAATTGGTAATCCATGCGAAAGCTCTGGGCCACTTGCACAAAAGACTCCGACTAGAGCAACCACGATTCCTATAGAGGCCAGCGTTGAAAGTTTGTCACCAGTAATCAAGGCGTACACAAGTGGGATTACCGCACTCATGGAGCTAATGGGAGATACAACTCCCATGCGACCGGTTGAAAGGCCTTCATATAAACAAGCAAGACCCAAATAACCAAATAAACCCGCTAACGCACCTGATAGAAGGTAGCCATCTACACCAAGCGCCTGTCCGTGCCAATCACCAGAAATCAAAACAATCACAATTCCGGTAACGAGTCCGAAAACCTGTGACAATCCCAGAACCGCAAATGGATGGAACTTCTTACTGAGTCGACCAGCAAAGAAATCTGCCGTTCCCCACATTGCACTAGAGATAAGTGCCAACAGTGATGCCATAAGGAGAAGGCTACCGCCCTGCCTCCCAAGAAATGGGCTGACTCATCTTTATTCTTAGCAAGTGGATGCGAATGGTTTTGAGCGTTTAATCGATTACCTTCGCACCGTAACACCCCGAGGCGAACTCACATTGACCGAAGTCCCTGCCCCACAAAAATTGGCAACCTATTCCTTTGCATTCTCAGCCGATGTATCAAATGGTTTGATCGGTGAACAAGAGGATGAGATTGCAAATGGCCGATTTGTTTTGCTTCATGAGCCAGGCGGACAGGCAACATGGGATGGCGAGTTTCGATGCGTCACATTTGTAAGTGCAGATGTAGATCCCATTATGCAAGAAGATCCATTACTTCCTGAAGTTGGCTGGAGCTGGTTTCTTGAATCTTTAGATTTAAATCAATGTGCTTACAACAACCCCAGTGGCACAGTTACACGAGTTACTAGTGCTTCATTTGGAAAGTTGTCTCCGCGCAGCAATGAAGCAGAGATTGAAATCCGCGCATCGTGGACGCCAGTGGTTGAAGATCCAAAAGAGATCATCAATCACATCTTGAGTTGGTGCAATTTAATTTCTGAGGTAGCAGGACTACCACCAGTGCCAGAAGGCGTGTCAGCAATTTCATCTGCACGCAGGCGTTGATTATGACTGAGGAAATTGTTGCGGTTCCATTACTTGAACCGGCAAATGGGACACCAGATGTTATTGACTCTGAATCAGCATTTAAGGATGCGTTAAAGAATCTCGCACAAGGCTCAGGGCCTTTTGCTGTTGATGCAGAACGAGCATCAGGATTTAGATACAGCGCACGTGCTTACTTGATACAGATTAAGCGCGAAGGTGGCGGCCTGCACTTGATCGATCCAATTCCTTTCGGGCCAGGACACTCACTCTTTGCCGAGCTCAACCAACTTCTCAATACCGATGAAACAATTCTTCATGCAAGTACACAAGATCTGCCATGTTTGCGTGAGCTCGGGATTAATCCAGTAAAGCTTTTTGATACTGAATTAGCAGGAAGAATCGCTGGTTTGCCTCGGGTTGGCTTGGGACCTTTACTTGAGTCATTGATGGGCGTATCACTTGCCAAAGAACACAGCGCCGCAGATTGGTCTGCGCGTCCATTGCCCAAAGATTGGCTCACCTACGCCGCTCTTGATGTAGAACTTCTTGTTGAACTTCGCGACCGTATGTACACAATTTTAGAAGATGCCAAGAAACTTCCATGGGCGATTGAAGAGTTCGCATCTATTCTCAAAGCACCTCCCGCTCCCCCACGTGTCGATCCTTGGCGCAGAACTTCTGGAATGCACAAGATTAAAAGACGTGATCAATTAGCGATCATTAAATCTTTATGGATCGCCCGAGATGGCGTTGCATCTGCACAAGATATTGCTGCCGGTAAATTGTTAAATGACTCAGCCATTGTTGAGCTTGCTATCGCCGTGCCAACAACTAAGAAAGAGTTTGAAAAGTGTTTACGTCCCTTAGGTCTACGCGCTCGATGGATGGAAAATCTGCAGTTGTGGCTGGATTCAATCGCTGCAGCGGTTGCTTTGCCTGAAGATCAATGGCCGGCGATGAGAACCAATGCCGACACATTGCCTCCCATTAAATTGTGGCGAGATAAGTTTCCTGAAAAATTTGCACCGCTGTCGCACGCACGTGCAGCCATTGAAGTGATTGCTGAAGACAATCAGATCCCCGTTGAAAATCTCATTACCCCCGAACATGTCCGCCGCGTTTGCTGGAAACCGCCAGTAGGAGCTACATCTACTTTGTCGGTTTCAGAGGTTGAAAAGGCGCTGCTTCAACTTGGGGCTCGCCAATGGCAGATCGATTTGGTTGCTCCAGCCTTGGCTGCAGCCTTACTTGAGCGTGAACCGATTCTGGTGCCCACCGCTGAAGCCCCTGAGGGTGAAGAACAGGCGTAAAAGGGTTCTGTCCTAAACCCTTACTGACGAGTAACATTTGGCTCATACCTAGATAAGGCAAGACCTAGACAAAGGATGAACCATGTCTCGCACTGTTGTTCTCGTTGATGCCGTTCGTACCCCATTTGGAAAGGCCGGCAGCATGTACGCCGGAACTCGAGCCGATGATCTGATGGTTCGCGCAATCCGTGGGCTTCTAGAACGCAACCCAAAGGTTGATCCTGCTTCAATCGAAGATGTTGCAATCGCTGCTGCAACCCAAACCGGTGATCAAGGAATGAACATCGGTCGTAGCGCAGCGCTTCTGTCAGGTTTGCCGAACACGGTGCCGGGATACTCAATCGATCGCTGGTGCGCAGGCGCATTAACTGCGGTTACAACTATCGCTGGAGCAATCGCAATGGGAGCAAATGAGATTGCAATTGCTGGCGGAGTTGAACACATGGGTAACCACCCAATGGGCGAAGGAATGGATCCGAACCCTCGCTACCTTGCAGAGCGCATCGTTGATCAAGATGCTTTAGCAATGGGCGCGACAGCTGAGCGTCTCCATGATCGCTTTCCTCAATTAACTAAAGAGCGCGCAGATCGTTACGCGATGAATTCACAACTAAAGACGGCTAAGGCATACGCCGAGGGAAAGATTCAAAGAGATTTAATTCCAACCGCTGCGCGTAACGCCGAACTTGGTTGGACAGTTGCAACAGTAGATGAAGCTCCTCGTCCACAGACAACGATGGAAGGCCTAGCAGGATTGAAAACCCCATTCCGTCCATCAGGTCGAGTTACACCAGGTAACTCATCAGGACTTAACGATGGAGCAACAGCTGCGATTCTTGCTAGCGAAGAGAAAGCGTTAGAGCTTGGCTTAACCATCAAAGCCAAAATGGTCACCTTTGCTTTTGCAGGTGTTGAACCAGAGATCATGGGTTACGGACCAGTTCCATCAACCCTTAAGGCCCTAAAGCAAGCAGGCTTGAAGATTGAAGATATTGGCGCATTTGAAATCAACGAAGCCTTCGCGGTGCAAGTAATTGCATTCTTGGATCACTTCGGTATTGCAGATGATGACCCTCGTGTAAATCCATATGGTGGCGCCATCGCTGTTGGTCACCCACTTGCATCATCAGGCGTACGTTTAATGCTTAATCTTGCTCGTACCTTTGAAGCACAGCCAGAGGTTCGTTATGGAATTACAACAATGTGTATCGGTCTAGGCATGGGCGGAACTGTTATCTGGGAAAACCCACACTTCAAGGGAGCAAAGTAATTATGAGCACAGATATCACTCTTCCAGCTGGAGCACCTGAAGAGGTTGTTACCAATGCACTAGTTCGCGATATTGATCTTGCCGCCTTTGGTGGCAAAGGCACAATGGCGTTAATTACTTTGGACAACGGTCACGATCACAATCGTCCAAATACCTTCGGCCCTAAATCCGTAATGGCGCTTGATGCTGCGATCACCGATGCGATCGGACGCAAACCTGCAGCAATTGCAATCACAGGAAAACCATTCATCTTTGCCGCAGGTGCAGACCTATCTGCACTTTCATTCCTTAGTGATCGCAGTCAATCATTAGCCATAGGAAAGCTAGGCCATGATGTTTTCCGCCGCTTGGGAGAAAGCTCAATTCCAACCTTTGCCTTTATCAATGGTCTAGCACTTGGTGGTGGACTTGAAGTTGGTCTTCACTGCCATTACAGAACAGTTGCAACAACTGCATTTACAGCTTTGCCTGAAGTTTTCCTAGGACTTGTTCCGGGATGGGGTGGAGCAACAATTCTTCCTAAGTTGATTGGCCCAGAACGCGCAGTTCAGGTCATCATGCTTAATGCACTCAACAACAACACCATGATGAAGGCTAAGGATGCGCTCAAGCTTGGCGTTGTTGATGCAATGTTTGAACCGGCAGATTTCTTGGAACGTTCAATTGGCTTTGCAGTTGGTGTTCTCAACGGAACTACAAAGATCGAGCGTGCTGATTACAGCAACGATCCAGCATGGGAAAGCGCATTAGCCACAGGTAAAGCAGCCGCGCTTAAGAAATACGGTGGAGCAGAGATTGCATCACCTATGAAGGCTCTCGAACTCATCGCAGCAGCTCGCACCAACACACTTGGCGAAGGCTTTGATGCTGAAGATCAAGTTCTTGCTGATTTAACAATGTCTGATCCACTTCGCTCATCACTGTATGCATTTAACTTGATTCAGAAGAAGCGTAAGAAGGTAGAGGGTGCCCCTAAGCCGGCACTTGCACGCAAGGTAACCAAGGTTGGTGTGGTCGGAGCAGGTTTGATGGCATCACAACTTGCCCTACTGATGGTGCGAAATCTGAAGTGCCCTGTTGTCATGACAGATATTGATCAGGCTCGCGCAGATAAGGGTGTTGCCTGGGTTAAGAATGAGCTTGCCAAGTTGGTCGAAAAGAAGCGTATGAGTCCAGAATCTGCTTCACGTCTGTCACAGCTTGTTTCAGGTTCAGCTGATCAATCAGTATTTGCTGGTTGCGACTTTGTCATTGAAGCGATCTTCGAAGAGCTATCGCTCAAGCAGGAGCTATTCAAGAAGTTGGAAAGCATTGTCTCTCCTGAGTGTGTGTTGGCAACCAACACCTCTTCCCTATCCGTAGAACGTATGACCGAAGGTCTCAAGAACCCAGAGCGCGTAGTTGGCTTCCACTTCTTTAATCCAGTCGCAGTGATGCCATTACTTGAAGTTGCTCGTACATCTACAACAGATGATGCAACCACAGCTACAGCTATTGCGGTCGGTAAAGAGCTCAAGAAGACCATGATTATCTGTAAGGATGCACCGGGCTTTGTTGTAAATCGCCTGTTGACCCGTTTCATGGGCGAGGTTACCGATGCGGTGGATGAAGGAACATCACCTGAGGTTGCAGATGCTGCAATGATGCAGATTGGTTTCCCAATGTCTCCATTCCAGTTGTTGGATTTGGTTGGCCCAGGAGTAGCACTGCATGTTTCAGAAACTTTGCACACAAACCTAGGTGATCGATACAGAATCTCTCCAACCATGCAACGCATGGTCAAGGAAGGTGTTCGCAACTTCTACATCAAGGGCGAAGATGGAACCGTCACCGCTAACCCTGCAGCGATTGCTTTGATCGAAAAGGGCAACTCCCCTTCTACTGCAGAGCAGGTCCGGGATCGTGCACTCAAGGCGTTAGCGCTTGAAGCTCGCATGATGCTTGATGAAGGCGTAGTTACAACGGCTGCCGAGATCGATCTCTGCATGTTGATGGGTGCTGGCTGGCCAATGCACTTGGGTGGAATCCTGCCGTACCTAGATCGTGAAGGAATTAGCGAATCAGTTACCGGTAAGCGCTTCCATGACAAGGGCGTTGCATCCCTTCCATAAATCGCTGGAGTTCTTGAAGTTAAGAAACCCAACCTTTAATCTGCTGCACTATTGCTGCAGGTGTGATCTCTAGATCGGCAAGAATTTCATTGCGCTTTGAGTGTTCAATGAATTCAAGTGGGACGCCAATTGAGTGCAAGGTGCAACCACTTCCTGCTTCTCTGAGAGTTTCCGAGATCGTGCTTGCAATTCCTGCATGCTTGATTCCATCCTCCATCACTATGACGGTGCCGTAATCTGCACACATTGCAATGATCGCGGGTGAAATTGGCTTTACCCATAATGGATCAACAACTGTTATTTCAATTGATTGCTGGTGCGCCAACTGTGCAACTTCTAGAGCCATCGAAGCCATAGATCCGACGCTTATCAGGAGTATCTGCTTACTGTTTCCGCGATGTAATACATCTACACCTGATACTCGTTCGATCGCTTGGATATCTGCCGGGATAGCACCCTTGGGAAAGCGAATCATTGACGGTGCATCAGAAATACTTACGCACTCACGCAGAATTTCCTTCAAACGCGCGCCATCACGTGGAGCTCCTACATGCATATTAGGAACAATTCCGGTCAACGCTAAATCCCAAATTCCGTGGTGAGACGGACCGTCATCACCGGTGATGCCTGCGCGGTCCAATACAAAGGTGACACCTGCCTTATGCAGCGCCACATCAAGCAACAACTGATCGAAGGCGCGATTGAGGAAGGTTGAATAGATGGCGATCACAGGATGCATGCCTGCATATGCAAGCCCTGCTGCGCTTGTCACCGCATGTTGTTCGGCAATACCCACATCAATAGTTCTGTCTGGAAAGTTCTGCGCAAACTTATCCAAACCAGTTGGCCCAAGCATCGCAGCTGTGATTGCAACAATCTTTGAATTATCACGACCGATGTGTGTTATCTCTTCAGAGAAAACATTGGTCCATGAAGGCGCAGAAGCTTTTAGTGGCTTGCCTGTTGCAGGATCAACAATTCCGACGGCGTGAAACTTTTCCGCAATATCTTCAAGAGCTGGCGTGTAACCCCGACCTTTTTCAGTGATTGCATGAACAATCACAGGTGATCCGAACTCCTTAGCCATCTGCAAGGTTTTTTCCATCGCCTCAATGTCATGGCCATCGATTGGACCCAAGTACTTAAAACCTAAATCCTCGAACATGCCTTGTGGGGCGACCATATCTTTGATGCCCTTTTTCATTCCGTGCAAGGTTCCGTAGATGTACTTTCCAACAACGGGAGTGTTATGCAGCATTCGCTTACCGCGTCCAAGAATCCGTTCGTACTCTTTACTTGCTCGCAAAGTTGTTAAATAAGTCGCCAAGCCACCAATTGTCGGTGAATATGAACGTTCATTGTCATTAACGACGATGACCAGGTTTCTATCTGATTCTGGTGAAAGGTTGTTCAACGCTTCCCAAGACATTCCTCCAGTGAGTGCGCCATCTCCTACGACAGCGACTACATGGCGATCTGATTGGCCTGACAAGGTAAAGCCTCGAGAAATACCATCAGCCCAAGAAAGCGCGGTCGATGCATGTGAATTCTCAATAACATCGTGGTCGCTTTCGCGACGATTGGGATAACCAGAGATTCCATCACGTTGTCTCAGAAGATCGAATTGATCAGCACGTCCAGTTAAAATCTTATGAACATAGGATTGATGTCCCGTATCAAAGAGCACCACATCACGTGGAGATTGAAAGACTCGGTGAATCGCAATAGTTAATTCAACTACGCCGAGATTGGGACCTAAATGTCCGCCAGTTCTTGAAACCTTTTCGATCAAGAACTCACGAATATCCCCCGCCAGCTGATCCAATTCTGCAGGGCTCATGCCCCGCAGTTGGTCTGGCGATTGAATATTGATCTTCATTATGAATGAGTAAGAATTTACTCAGCCAACAAAGATCGAAGTACGTACTGCATGATTCCACCGTGTCGGTAGTAATCAGCTTCACCAGGTGTATCGATACGTACCTTTGCAGTAAATGTCTTATCTCCGGCAGTAACAGTTAGCTCCTTAGGAACTCCCCCGTTGTTAAGCGCGGTAATGCCGGTGATAGAAAATACTTCGGTTCCATCTAGACCAAGTGATGCAGCTGTTTCTCCATCCTTGAACTGCAATGGAAGTACTCCCATGCCGATCAAGTTAGAGCGGTGGATACGCTCGAAACTCTCTGCGATAACCGCACGTACACCAAGTAGTGCAGTTCCCTTTGCCGCCCAGTCGCGAGATGAACCAGATCCGTACTCCTTGCCAGCCAAAATAACTAGCGGAACGCCAGCGGCTTGATAAGCAACTGATGCATCATAAATTGTTGTCTGATCACCGTTAGCTAGGAAGTTGCGAGTAAACCCACCCTCGACACCATTAAGCAACATATTTTTCAAACGAATATTTGCAAAAGTTCCGCGGATCATTACTTCGTGGTTTCCACGACGTGAGCCATAAGAGTTGAAATCTGCACGCTCAATTCCATGCTCAGCCAAGTACTTTCCAGCTGGAGAATCAGCCTTGATGTTTCCAGCTGGAGAAATGTGATCAGTTGTTACTGAATCACCTAGAACCGCAAGAACTCGAGCTCCAGAGATATTTGTTACAGGTGTTGGGTTCTTTGGCATTCCTTCAAAGTAAGGAGGTTTACGAACATAAGTAGATTTAGCATCCCACTCGAAGACCTTGCCAGTAGGAGTAGCCAAGGACTTCCAGCGGTGATCGCCTTCAAATACCGTTGCATAATCCTTAGTAAACATCTCTGAAGAGATCGAAGAGTCGATAACCGCTTGGATCTCTTGTGGAGTTGGCCAGATGTCCTTCAAGAACACATCATTTCCTGATGAATCCTTGCCCAATGAATCGGTTTCAAAATCATGATCCATAGTTCCAGCGATTGCGTATGCGACAACTAATGGCGGTGATGCCAAGTAGTTCATCTTTACATCAGGGCTAATACGTCCCTCAAAGTTACGGTTTCCAGAAAGCACAGCGGTGACAGCAAGATCTGCCTCATTAACCGCTTTACTGATTTCAATTGGAAGTGGTCCTGAGTTTCCGATACAGGTAACGCAGCCATAACCAACCAGGTTAAAGCCAAGGGCTTCCATGTACTTAGTCAGATCTGCGCGGTCGTAATAATCAGTTACAACCTTTGATCCTGGTGCCAGGGTTGTCTTTACCCAAGGCTTTGATTTCAGACCCTTTTCTACAGCTTTTTTCGCAAGTAGCGCGGCACCAATCATTACTGATGGGTTGGATGTATTGGTACACGATGTAATCGAAGCGATAACAACATCGCCATTCTTAACGCGAGTAGACCCTGCAGTTACTTCACCCTTATTGGTCTTTTCACCAAAGTATGAAGGAAGAATCTTTTCAAAAGCATTCTTTGAATCACTAAGTGAGATGCGATCTTGCGGACGCTTTGGACCTGAAATAGATGGAACTACCGTTGAAAGATCTAGTTCGACTACCTGAGAGAAACGTGGCTCCACTGAAGGGTCATGCCACATTCCTTGAGCCTTTGCATACTTTTCAACTAAAGCTACCTGCTCGTCGGTGCGACCCGTTAAGCGTAGGTAGCGAAGTGTTTCATCATCGATTGGGAAGATGGCACACGTTGAACCGTACTCAGGGCTCATATTTCCGATTGTTGTTCGGTTAGCCATTGGAACTGATGTGACTCCTGGGCCAAAGAATTCAACAAACTTACCGACTACTCCAACCTTACGAAGAATTTCAGTAATCGTTAACGCCATGTCAGTTGCAGTTGTTCCAAGAGGCAGTTCGCCAGTTAACTTGAAGCCAACAACACGTGGAATCAACATCGAAACAGGCTGACCAAGAAGTGCAGCCTCTGCCTCAATTCCGCCTACGCCCCAGCCGAGAACTCCAAGACCATTGACCATCGTTGTGTGTGAGTCTGTACCGACAACGGTGTCAGGGTAGGCACGAAGAGTTCCCTCAACGGTGCGAGTCATTACTACTCGTGCTAGGTATTCGATATTTACTTGGTGAACAATTCCTGTTCCAGGTGGAACTACCTTGAACTCATCAAATGCGGTCTGTCCCCAACGCAAGAAACGGTAGCGCTCTTGATTGCGCTCATATTCAATGTCGGTGTTTTGCTCAAATGAATCCTTAGTTCCGAACTTGTCCGCGATAACTGAGTGATCGATAACAAGCTCAGCTGGTGCAAGAGGGTTCACCTTTGAAGGATCTCCCCCAAGATCAACGATCGCTTCGCGCATAGTTGCTAGGTCAACCACACACGGCACACCTGTGAAGTCCTGCATGATGACTCGAGCAGGCGTAAATTGAATTTCAGTATCTGGCTCGACGCTTGGATCCCACTTGGCCAAGGCCTTGATGTGGTCAGCGGTGATGTTGGCACCATCTTCGGTGCGCAGAAGGTTCTCAAGCAGCACCTTCAAGCTATAAGGAAGGTCAGAAGCTCCATCGATCTGTGAGATATCAAAGATCTCGAAACTCTTACCCGCAACTTCTAGATTCTTTTTTGCGTTGAAAGAGTTTTTACTCATTATCTGCCTTTCGTCGATGCGCTTGACCAGCGCTCAAGATACCTCAGCACGCTCATACAGGGCAACACATTCGATGTGATGTGTCATTGGAAAGAGATCAAAAGCGCGCAATCCAGCCAGCGAATAACTGTGATCTTGGAGATAGGCGGTATCTCTGGCCAGGGCGGCGGGGTCACACGCAACATAAACAATCGCCCGTGGATTAAAAGCTGCAATCTGCGCAATAACATCCTTGCCCGCACCCTCACGTGGAGGATCTAAAACCACGACATCTGCTGTGGTAATTCTTGGCAGAAGTTTCGCGACATCACCTGTCGCAACAGTGATGTTCTTAAACTGTGAAAAATTCCTTCTGGCATCTTCAGTAGCAATCTTGCTTCCTTCAATGAGGTCAACCTGACCAGTAGTTCCCACCTGATCGATTATTGCCGCTGTAAACAATCCAACACCACCGTAAAGATCCAACACATGTTCACCTTGTCGTAACTGAGCAAACTCCAAAACAGTTTTAGTCAAGAGTTCCGGTGCTTGCTTGTGACTTTGCCAAAAAGCTTCCTGACTAACTTCAAGAACTCTGCCATCTACATTTTCATGAAGTACAGCCGGGCCTTCGGTGATTCGGGCTCTTTCTTCACCTCGAGTTGGTGCTAAAGCAATAGTTCGTTCACCGGTATTTGAAGCACTGATTTCTACTCGCACATCACCCTTGAGAGGTCGGGTTGCGATTTCAGAAAATTGCATCGAATCCACGCAAATAATGCAGTTATCAACTGGAGCAATAGAGTGGGATCTTGATTTATAGAAACCAATTTTTCCATTTCGGTTTGTCGTAGCGATTGCACGGGTTCTCCAACCAATCGGGGCTCCCACCTCTTCTACCTCAACCTGTAAATCCTTCTTTGCAATTCTTGAGAACTGTTCGGTAATTACATCTGATTTGAGCTTTCGCTGATGGGCAGGTGAAATGTGCTGGAAGTCGCAACCGCCGCATCCTGCTCGGTGCGAGAACTTGCAAGGCGGATCGACTCGAAATTCAGATGGTTGAGAAACGGAAACAACATCTGCGCGATTGAAAGAAGAGCCGGTACTTGTGATCTCAATCGTGCACTTCTCGCCAGGTATCGCGTGCCGAACAAAAATAACCGCCCCTTCGTGCCGGGCGATGAAATGGCCTCCGTGCGCAACCTTTTCAATACTGACTTCTATCAAATCGCCGATTTTTAGGGTTGAACTCTTGTTTGATGCCATGGATGCAAGTTTATGGGTGTAAGTTACTTCCTGTGCACGTAGTCATCATGGGTTGCGGTCGAGTTGGTTCTTCACTCGCCATTGAACTCGAAGCAGCTGGACATACCGTTTCCGTCATCGATCAGGCTCGCGAAGCTTTTCGTCGCTTGGGTCCAAACTTCAAAGGCCGCACCGTTACTGGCGTTGGTTTTGATCGAGACACTCTTCTCGAAGCAGGCATTCAAGATGCAGATGCCTTTGCCGCGGTAAGTAATGGCGATAACTCCAATATTTTGGCGGCACGCGTTGCGCGAGAAACATATGGCGTTCAAAATGTTGTCGCTCGTATTTACGATCCAGGCCGTGCCGAGATTTACCAGCGTCTAGGAATCCCAACCGTTGCAACTGTTTTGTGGGCAACGGATCAAATCTTGCGTCGACTTGCTCCTGAAGGCTCTCGCTCTGAATGGCGCGATGCGACGGGAATGGTGCAGTTGTGCGAAGTACATCCTCAAGAGGATTGGTACGGACGCCCTACTCTTCTTATTGATCAATTAACCCCTGCACGCGTGGCCTTCATTACACGTTTAGGTGAAGGGTTGATTCCTGATGAGCACACAGTGTTGCAACAAGGCGACCTTGTTCATGTCATGGTCTCTGATTCAGATGTAGCACGTACTGAAGAGATTCTTGCCAGCACTCCGGAAGGTGAACGAGCATGAGAATCGCTATTGCAGGTGCGGGAAATGTAGGTCGAGCGATCGCTCGCGAACTTTTGGATAATGGCCATCAGGTCTTGCTGATTGATAAGGACCCGAAGGCGCTCAAACTTGAGAGCGTTCCGGATGCTGAATGGCTAATGGCTGATGCGTGCGAGATTACCTCGCTCGATAATGCCCATCTCAACAACTGCCAGGTCTTGGTAGCTGCAACTGGAGATGACAAAGCAAATTTGGTGACCTCTTTATTAGGTAAGACCGAATACGGCGTTCCACGTGTTGTTGCACGAATCAACCACCCAAAGAATGAATGGCTTTTTGACTCCTCATGGGGCGTTGATGTTGCTGTGTCTACTCCACGAATCATCGCCGCACTTGTAGAAGAAGCGGTAAGTGTCGGAGATGTTGTCCGCTTATTCTCATTCAGAAAAGGACAAGCAAATCTAGTTGAGTTAACCCTTCCAGATGGATCTGCCTGCATCGGCAAGACAGTAGAAGAGATTGAACTTCCAGAAAATGCAGCCCTTGCTGCAATCGTTCGTGATGGACGAGTTATCACAGCTAAGCCGCATGATGTTTTTGCTGCTGGAGATGAACTGCTATTTGTCGCTTCAGCAGATGCAGAAGCTCAGATTAAATCCTGCTTTATCTCTTAATCTGGCGCTTTAACCGCTGGTGGTCCTGATTTAATAACCAACCAGGTTCCATACGCTGCAGCAAAAAATAATGGGTACCCCATCGCCAGATTTACCGTTCCCAAAAGATTTACATTGCCGCTTTTGTAGATCGGGTACTGAACCGCAATTCTTGAAAAGAACATAGCAACCCATATCCAACTTGCTTTGATGTACATCTTCTTGCGCGCAGGATGGTTGCGCCAGGTGAAGTTTTCGCCAAGCAACGGTCCGAGAACCACGCCCAAAATTGGCCAGCCCACTAAGTTGGCGATGAGATACACAGTTCCGTATCCAAGGTTTGTGAGCAGCTTTGGAATATAAAAATCAGTTGCATTTCCGCTTCGGTTGGCAAAGTACGCGCAAATCAAAACACCGATTACACCAGAGATTGAGTGTTGAATTGTGTCCTTTTTAATCAATCTAAAAATGGCTAAAGTGATTGAAAGCGATAACGCTGCCCAGATTGCGGTGTTTACCTCTTTGGAAAGATTAAATACCACCAAGAAAACTATTGAAGGAACACCAGAATCAATTAAACCCTTTTTTCCGCCAAGGGCATTTACTACCTTGTCGCGGTCTTCATGATGTTGACTCATAAACGACCTGTCGATCCGAAGCCACCGGTTCCGCGACCAGAACCAGGCAGCTCGGTTACTTCGACAAACTCAGCACGCTCTACTTTTTGGATTACTAATTGTGCGATGCGATCGCCTTTATTGAAGGAGATCGATTCCTTGGGATCATGATTGATCATGATGCACTGCAACTCTCCCCTAAAACCCGCATCTACAGTTCCGGGAGCATTCACCATCGTTACTCCATGCTTAATTGCTAGGCCAGAACGTGGGTGAACAAAAGCGGCGTATCCATCGGGCAACGCGATAGATATTCCGGTTGGAACAAGTGCGCGTTCCCCTGGCTTTAAGGTGATATCGATTCGCGAAACAATATCTGCGCCGGCATCTCCCCCTTTTGCATAGCGTGGCAGCGGGATGGATTCATCGAGACGTGTGATGAGTACTTGGACATTGCTCATGGTTATGGATTCACTCCGAAAGTTGGATCAACAAAGGCCATGAGCTCGGGCGTTTTTGAAATCTCCTCTAAATACTCTTTTGGTGCGTTGTTCATAAAGTGATCCATCGGAACAACGATATATAGCGCAGCAGCCTTAACTGCGATTTCGCCATCTGCAGAATTAAGTCGACCAATCGCTGATGTGTATACCTTGCGATCTACCTGACCAGTAATTTCAGCGGTGATATGCAGGGTGCTGCCCATTGGAACCGGCTTAAGAAAATCAGTCTCCAACCTTCCAGTAACCGCTGGTGCACGTAGCAACCACATTAACTTTCCTAACGCCTCATCAAAGGCCAAAGAAAGTAATCCACCGTGAGCTAAACCTGGAGCACCTTGATGATTTTCTGTCACCGTAAACTCTGCGGTGATATCCAAGCCTTCACCTGCATATGCCACAAGATGTAACCCTGTCGGATGAAGATCTCCACAACCAAAACAGTGACCAAAGTGTGAAGGGATCTTGCTACCAACCGCGGGTGCCAATGGATGACGTTCTGGGATTGGTGCTCCTTCAGGAGCGGTCGTACTTGGAATACGTGCCATGCCTCAACTTTACTCCTTCAATATCCGATACGGTAATCCCATGCGAGATAAAGGTATGCGCTACAAAGAAGTGCTCCGTGCGCCACTATGGCTGATTGCCTTTGTCTACTTTCTCTTCTTGTCCATGGTCTTGTCGATTTGGGCCGCGCTAGGAAACGGGCCAGCTCTGGTCACCTTCGCAGTTTTAACTGTTTGGATTGTTTTCTTGTACTTCAGAACCGCATTAACTATTCGGGTAGATGACACCTACTTGTATGTTGGAGCTGCAAAAATTGAGCACTCTTTTATCGGCGCGACCAATGCGCTTAATTCATCTCAATTAAAGCTGATTCGCACACGTGATGCAGATCCATCAGCATATTTGGCAATTCGATTTTGGGCGAGCAAAGCTGTAAAGGTTGATATTCACGATAGTAGAGATACAACCCCCTATTGGTTGATCTCTTGCAACAACCCACTAGGGCTCGTTGAAGCGCTTAAGAGCTAGTTACACTCTTTACAAACAGCTTTAGCGCCTTCACCCTTGGCTAACTGGGTAATGTGATGAACCAAGAAGCATCGTGAGCATGTGAACTCATCAACCTGCTTTGGAACAACACGGACGGCAAGCTCTTCGCCTGAAAGATCTGCACCTGGAAGTTCAAGGTTCTCAGCAGCTTCAGCTTCATCAACATCGATTTGTCCGGATTGAGCATCAACACGCTTGGCCTTGAGTTCTTCTAGAGACTCCTCATGAAGTTCCTCATCAGTCTTTCTGGGTGTGTCGTAATCTGTTGCCATTGCTCTCACCACCTTTTTAATCTCTCGACGTGAACGATTCAATTTGTGCTTGCGGGCGCATCATGGCGCACTTGGGGCCATTCATCTCTTATAACCCTCGGCGTGTCGGGTTTATTCCCCCCTTATTGCTGAGATTTTTCAATACGTTGCGCCAAGCCCCCATCCACCCGTGCATGGATCGACGTTCCTTCAGCAATGTACTGCTCCGAAAAGATCTCACCCCGTTCGTGGATTGCATGAACAAGATCGCCTCGGTCATACGGAATCACGACATTGATTTCCACTGATGGTCGAGGCAATGAATTTTCAATCGCGTGCAGTAAACCTTCAATTCCAAAGCCTGTGCGAACTGAGAACGCATAGCTATTTGGTTCCTTACGCAAGATCTCCATAATGACATGAGGATCAGCAATATCGACCTTATTGATTGCAATGATCTCGGGAATATCCTTGCCACCGATTTCATCAATAACTAAGCGCACAGCTCTGATCTGTTCAAAGGGATCGGGATGTGAGCCATCAACAACATGTACGATCAAATCAGATTCAGAAACTTCCTCTAGTGTTGATTTGAATGCATCAATCAATTGATGCGGCAAATGTCTTACAAATCCCACCGTGTCGCTGAGAGTGTAAATACGGCCATCACTTGTTTGCGTCTTGCGTACAGTTGGGTCCAAGGTTGCAAAGAGCGCGTTTTCTACTAAAACTCCAGCATCGGTTAATTTATTCAGTAAAGAGGATTTACCTGCATTTGTATATCCGGCAATCGCAACAGATGGGATATTAAAACGTCGGCGCTCTTGTCGCTTGGTATCTCGCGAGACCTTCATCTCTGCAATTTCACGTCGAAGCTTGGCCATCTTGTCTCGAATACGGCGTCGATCTGTTTCGATTTTAGTTTCACCCGGACCACGTCCACCGATACCAGCACCACCTGCTGCGCGTCCACCTACCTGTCGGGAAAGAGAGTCTCCCCAGCCACGCAATCGTGGAAGCAGGTATGCGATCTGCGCTAATTCAACTTGTGCTTTACCTTCCTTGCTTTTTGCGTGCTGAGCAAAAATATCCAGAATCAAAGCGGTGCGATCAACAACCTTTACCTTAAGTTTGTCTTCGAGTTGTCGAAGTTGTGAAGGTGAAAGCTCACCATCACATACGACCGTATCTGCACCAGTAGATGCAACTACCTGCTTTAACTCTGTGACCTTACCGGAGCCGATATATGTGGCGGGATCTGGTTTATCGCGACGCTGAATCAAACCTTCCAGAACTTCCGAACCGGCGGTTTCTGCCAACGCTTTAAGCTCTGCTAAGGAGTTTTCGGCATCCTTGATTGTTCCTTCAGTCCAGACGCCAACCAAAACCACACGTTCTAATTGAAGCTGGCGATACTCGGCCTCAGAAATATCCTGAAGTTCGGTTGAAAAGCCCTGAACCCGTCGCAAAGCATGACGCTCAGATAACTCCTGAGACTGATCGGAATGTTGATCCTCTTCGCTTGCATCAAATTCAGCTGCTACTCGGGCGCTTTCTTTAAGCAACCTTTCAAACTCTAAATCAAAATCCTTACTCAACTAAAAACCTCGAGATATCAACATCTCTGATTAAAACCGCAGGGCCAGTAAGAGTGGCGTTTGAATGTCCATCAATTGAAACTTCTAAACGTCCTCCTGGTGGATTGATAATCCACGTTGCAGGAAGTTTTCCCTTGGTGTGAAGAGTTGCCGCTAGTGCTACTGCGCAAGTGCCGGTTCCACATGAACGCGTTTCTCCCGATCCTCTTTCAAAAACTCGCATCTGGATCGAGTTTCCTTCGGTGATCTTCACAAACTCGACATTGACGCCTTCTGGATAAGAGTCTCGTGGACGTACAACTGGCGGCTCTTTCAGTTCACCTATCTGAGCCATGTCTTCAACAAATACAAC
>JBJONC010000005.1:0-36600 GCA_046052005.1 Actinomycetota bacterium | reverse complement strand
TCATGATCACTATCGATACCAATGCGCATCTTTACCGTAACCGGAATACCAAATGGTTTTGCCGCTTCAACAGCTGCTCCAACAATGCTGGTAAACAATTTGCGCTTAAATGGAAGCGCAGCTCCCCCGCCCTTGCGTGTCACCTTAGGTACTGGGCAACCAAAGTTCATATCAATGTGATCGGCAAGGTTTTCTTTTCCAAGCATTGTTACCGCAGCTCGCATCGTTGTTGGATCAACGCTGTACAACTGAACAGAACGTGGCCATTCATCTTTGCCTGGAACAATCATTCGCAAAGTTTCAGGACGTCTTTCAATCAAAGCTCGAGCGGTAACCATTTCGGAAACAAAAAGTCCTGCGCCTTGTTCACGACATAACGTGCGAAATGGAGCGTTAGTAATTCCGGCCATGGGAGCCAGAACAACCGGCGGATCAATGTAATGATCACCGCTTGCTAGTGGAAGTAAGAGTGGCTTTAGCAACCTAGTAAACGAGGTGCTAACCATGCTTCGACCTGATCCAAGCCGATGCGCTCTTGCGCCATTGTGTCGCGATCGCGAATTGTTACCGCATTATCTTCAAGTGTCTCGAAGTCAACGGTGATGCAATATGGAGTACCGATCTCATCTTGACGACGGTAACGGCGACCGATTGCTCCTGCATCATCAAAATCAATGTTCCAGTTCTTGCGAAGTTGTGCGGCAAGATCTCGTGCCTTTGGAGAAAGATCTGCGTTGCGTGACAATGGCAAAACCGCTGCCTTAATTGGTGCCAAGCGATGATCAAGCTTTAGTACCGCGCGCTTTTCCATCTCGCCCTTGCTATTTGGTGCTTCATCTTCTGTGAAAGCATCCATCAAGAAGGTAAGGGTGCAACGATCTACACCTGCTGCAGGCTCGATTACATAAGGAGTCCAACGCTCTCCCTTTTCTTGATCAAAGTAAGAAAGATCCTTACCTGAAGCTGCTGAGTGAGCCTTAAGGTCGAAATCTGTACGGTTAGCAATACCTTCGAGTTCGCCCCATTCAGTTCCGGCGAATTCAAACTTGTATTCAATATCTGCGGTGCGCTTTGAATAGTGTGAGAGCTTCTCTTTTGGATGATCGTAAATACGCAAACGATCTGGGTTGATACCAAGATCTACATACCAAGCAAGGCGTGTGTCGATCCAGTATTGGTGCCACTCTTCATCGCTTCCTGGAACAACGAAGAACTCCATCTCCATCTGCTCAAACTCGCGTGTGCGGAAAATGAAGTTTCCAGGTGTAATTTCATTGCGGAAAGACTTTCCAATTTGGCCAATACCAAATGGAGGCTTCTTACGTGAAGTTGTCATTACCTGATCAAAGTTGATAAAGATTCCTTGTGCAGTTTCTGGACGCAGGTATGCAAGACCTGATTCATCTTCAACTGGCCCCAAGAAAGTCTTGAGCAAACCACTGAACTGCTTTGGTGTTGTGAACTGTCCTTTGTTTCCACATGCAGGGCAGTTAATTTCAGTTAAGGATTCGGGCTTCTTCTTGTGCTTTGCCTCGTACGCTTCTTCAAGGTGATCTGCGCGGTAACGCTTGTGGCAAGCGGTGCACTCAGTTAATGGATCACTAAATGTTGCAACGTGTCCTGATGCTTCCCACACTTCCTTAGCCAAGATCACACAAGAATCTAGGCCGACAACATCTTCGCGGCCCATGACCATGGACTTCCACCATTGACGCTTTACATTGTTCTTAAGCTCGACTCCAAGTGGGCCGTAATCCCATGATGCTCGAAGTCCGCCATAAATTTCTGATGATGGGTAAACAAACCCACGACGCTTTGCTAGTCCTACGATATTTTCTAAACGGTCCGTTGCCATTTTTATCTCCGTCCGGCTGGCTGTCGGCGAAAAGCAACGTGTGTTACTTCCGTACGAGAATTTTACTCTGAGTAAGGCCTTTCATATGCACCTGGCTCATCAATTGCCTGTGCCAGTAATGGGATCGCATTCATTTTGACGTTGAGATTGCTCAAAGCTCTGCGATACGAGCCGACGTTTTCCCAATGAGTGACAAGAGACCACAAACTTTGGTCATCCAAGTTTTGCCCAAACTCTCCGCTGACAAAGCCGGCACAGGCAGAAAAGGCCTCTAGCGCCACGGACAGTTGAGCCTCAAAGTGAGAGGCCTCGGCTAGCGGGGTGGAAAATCGAGCGATTGCGAGCATGGGCTGAGCGTATCGGCTCAGATTTGGAAATGATAATCATTTCCATTTTTCTGATACTGTCTGGGTATGAATACAGCCATCGTTCTCGCAGCCCTTACCGCCATATCTACCTTTGCTGGTGGAGCCCTCGCCCTCAAAGCCAAGAACCGTCTTCACCTTGTTCTCGGTTTATCAGCGGGTCTACTACTTGGTTTGGTCGCATTTGATCTTCTGCCAGAAGTCTTTGAACTTGGGACTCAAGAGTTTCTTCATGCACCAGTTGTATCTATCGCCTTAATTGCCGGATTCTTATTGCTGCACTTCTACGAGCGAATCTTTGGTTCTCATGAACCTGCTGGATCTGAGTACAGCCACGATCACGAGCACTCACATAACTTCACCGGTGCTTTTGGTGCGATCGCAATGGGTGGCCATGTTTTCCTAGATGGCCTTGCACTTGGCGTTGCTTTCAAAGTTAGCTCAGATTTAGGTCTTGCAGTATTCATCGCGCTTCTTGTTCACGCATTCAGCGATGGCCTTAACACCGTTTCCTTCATGATCAAGTCTGGCTTATGGGGGAAGAAAAGTATTAGCCTCTTAGGCGTTGATGCATTAGCTCGCGTATCAGGTGCAGCACTTGGAAGCACTCTGGTTTTGAGCAACAACTTAATCGCCGCGTACCTTGCAGCGTTCTCTGGAATTGTTATCTACTTGGCGACATCGCATATCTTGCCTGAAGCACATTCACGTCACTCATCACGGTGGACCATGGTTGCAACAATCGCAGGTGTTCTGGTCATGTGGGGCTTAGTTGCTTACTTACATTCAGGCGATTCACATTCACATGGAACAGGTCAAGATGTACATGTAGAAGAGTCTCATGTTGGTGATCATTCAGAAGAGGGTCATATCGAAGAAGAGCACGTTCACTCAGAGAATGAATAAATCAGATCTTAAATTGATCGCAGTTCTTGAGCGAACTGGTGGTTTTGCTAGCGCTCAAGAGCTCCATCAAATTCTGCGCAGAGAAGGCGACGGGATTGGTTTAACAACGGTATATCGTGCGTTGCAATCATTAGTTGATGACAAAATTGTTGATTTGCTACGCCGTGAAGATGGTGAAGCTATTTACCGTTTGTGCGGTGATACCCATCATCACCATTTAGTGTGCAAGAGCTGCGGTGACACCGTTGAAATTGAAGGCGGGGCAATTGAAAAATGGGCCAAAAGCATGGCCGAGGAACATGGATTTAGGGATGTGGGTCATACCGCGGAGATCTTCGGTATTTGTTCGAAGTGCTAATTGCTAGGCTTTTCCGAATCTTCTATCTCTTGATGAGTACTCCTCAATAGCTTTCCATAAAGTTTTTCGTGTGACATCTGGCCACAGCACATCCATAAAGACGAATTCTGCGTAGACGCTTTGCCATGGCAAGAAGTTGCTGGTGCGCTGCTCCCCCGAAGAACGAAGGAAAAGATCTACATCGCTCATTTGAGGCGAATCCAAATACTTCGCAAATACCTTTTCGCTAATCGCATCGGCCTTGATCTTGCCGCGCTTAACATCTCGAGCAAGTTCAGTTGCGGCATCAACGATTTCTGAACGCCCGCCATAATTAACACACATGTTTAATGTAAGTACTTTGTTTTTCTTGGTTAACTCTTCTGCTTCTTCAAGCTCTTTAATGACAGTGCTCCATAAACGCTTAGGGCGACCTACCCAGCGGATGCGTACGCCCATCTCATTCATTTGATCACGACGTCGGCGAATCACATCGCGATTAAAGCCCATTAAGAACTTCACCTCTTCGGGTGAGCGGCGCCAGTTTTCAGTAGAAAAGGCATACGCACTAATCTCTTTTACGCCGTATTCAATTGCACCTTCTACAACATCAAACAAGGCTGCTTCGCCCGCTTCGTGGCCTGCGGTGCGCGGTAAACCTTTTTGCTGTGCCCAACGACCATTGCCATCCATAACGATTGCAACGTGATGAGGAATCTTGATTGTCATACCCGCTCCACCATTGGTAATGAGCGCAATCCACGCTCTAGGTGCCATTGTAAATACGCTGCGATCAAACCACTAGCCTCGCGGCGATACTTTCCTTCACTGGCGGTTGCAACATCCCAATCGCTGCTCAGTAAGGCACCCATAAGTTCGAGCGTTTCAGGTGCAGGGGTTGCACATGCCGATGGTCGGCAATCGGCACAGACCGATCCACCACCTACTAATGAGAAATATCTGTGTGGTCCAGGTTTTTCACATCGAGAACAGATCGACATCGATGGCGCATACCCTGCAACAGCTAACGACCTTAAGAGAAATGCATCCAGAATCAACAAGGGTTCGTAACGATTTTCAGCCAGGGCTTTCATTCCACCCACAACTAATTGAAACTCTTGTAAGGCGGGTTCATTTTCTTGACTTGTAAATCGTTCTGCAGCTTCCAAGATCGCAGCCGCAATAGTCCAGCGCTGGTAATCCTCGGTTAACGCTTCTCCGTAATTCATTAATGCTTCGACTTGAGTAACGGTGTCAAAGGTTTTTCCGGTGTACAACTGGATATCAACATGGCTGCCAGGTTCTAGCCGTGCACCAAACTTAGATTTAGTACGGCGCACGCCTTTTGCCACACCACGGATTCGACCATGATCGCGAGTAAGCATGGTGATGATGCGATCGGCTTCACCCAATTTTTGGGTGCGCAGGACGATTGCCTCATCCCGGTACAAACTCATACGGGTAAAGGTAGTGCGTGGATTAGCGAATTGCGCGGTTTATCGCAGACACGACAGCCTTTAATGAGGCGGTCGTGGTGTTTGGATCGATTCCGACGCCCCAGAAGACATCGCCATCGATTGCGCACTCAAGATAAGCCGCAGCTGAAGCATCTCCACCTGCAGAAAGTGCATGCTCGAAGTAATCGAGAACTCGAACATCAACACCATATGCCTGCAAAATGTTACAGAAGGCGGCGATTGGTCCATTGCCTTGACCCTTGAGCTCTTGAAGCTGACCGCGATCAGTCAATGAAACAGAAAGATGAACATCTTCACCGAGAACAGAACTTTGTGACAATCCCTTGAGTCGGAAACGTCCCCATGGAGCACCATCTGTCGGCAAGTACTCATCTTCAAAGATGTTCCATAGATCTTCAGAACTTACCTC
This sequence comes from Actinomycetota bacterium, assembly GCA_046052005.1. Taxonomy (GTDB): domain Bacteria; phylum Actinomycetota; class Actinomycetes; order Nanopelagicales; family Nanopelagicaceae; genus Planktophila. Next base: position 31,250 of record JBJONC010000005.1, on the reverse strand, counting down.
GCCACCTTCGGCATCAGTCTTTGCCTGAACATTCTTAGAAAATTCAATTTGCAAACGTCGAGGTAAATCAAGGTGATGCTCGTTCTTCATTAGGTAAGCAACTCCGCCCTTACCTGATTGTGAGTTCACGCGGATCACCGCTTCATATGAACGACCAATATCTAATGGATCAATAGGTAGATAAGGAATTGCCCAGGTGTGATCACGAACCTCTTTGCCTGCAGCTTGTGCATCGCGCGCTAAGTGATCAAAGCCCTTCTTGATTGCATCCTGGTGCGAACCAGAAAAAGCTGTAAATACAAGATCTCCACCGTATGGGTGGCGCTCAGGAACACGTAATTGATTTGCGTATTCAACGGTGCGTCGAACTTCATCAATATTTGAGAAATCAATATGAGGATCGATTCCGTGTGTGACCATGTTGAGGCCAAGGGTTACAAGGCAAACGTTTCCGGTGCGTTCACCATTTCCAAAAAGAGTTCCCTCAATGCGATCTGCGCCTGCTAGGTAGCCAAGCTCTGCTGCAGCAACTCCTGTGCCTCGATCATTGTGAGGGTGCAGTGAAACAATTACGCTCTCGCGATTGTTGAGGTTGCGACACATCCACTCGATTGAATCTGCGTACACATTTGGCATCGCCAATTCAACCGTTGCTGGAAGGTTCATGATCGTCTTCCATTGCGGAGTTGGCTTCCACACATCATTAACCGCGTTACAAACTTCAACTGCAAACTCAAGCTCAGTACCCGTGTATGACTCAGGTGAGTACTCAAATGAAACCTTAGTTTCAGGAACTGTTGCCATCAGGTCTAAACAGATTTGAGCTGCATCAGTTGCAATCTTCTTGATGCCCTCTTTATCAAGACCGAACACAACTCGGCGCTGCAACGTAGAGGTTGAGTTGTATAGGTGAACAATCGCCTGCTTGGAACCCTTGATCGCTTCGAAGGTGCGGATAATCAGAGATTCGCGAGCTTGGGTTAAGACCTGGATAACAACATCATCTGGGATTAGGTTCTCTTCAATGATCTTGCGAACAAAATCAAAATCAGTTTGGCTTGCACTTGGAAAGCCAACTTCAATTTCCTTGTATCCCATAGCAACAAGCAGCTTGAACATCGCCAATTTGCGCGGCGTATCCATTGGATCAATCAGCGCTTGATTTCCGTCGCGAAGATCTACTGAACACCACTTAGGCGCTTGGGTAATCTTCTTGTTAGGCCAGGTGCGATCTGCAAGATCTACGGGGTGAAATGGCGCATAGCGATGCACGGGCATCTTTGATGGCACTTGGTGAGGAAAGTTCATTTCTTGCTCCTTGGTTTTAATGGGCGGGCTTTGTCATGGATGAACCGGTACGACAAACCCCGCGGCGAGGGGACCGGTTATTTGGCCCCGCCACGGCAGCTAAGGAGGAGGCTGCGCTTGATCATGTCTAAAGGGTAGCCCTTGTATTAAAGGACTGGCAAGTAACGATCGAGTTCAAATGCGCTGACCTGGCGACTGTAATCCAGCCATTCAGCACGCTTGTTTCGCAATACATACTCGAAGACATGCTCACCTAGGGTTTCGCGAACTAAATCGCTCTTCTCCATTTCGATGATGGCTTCGTTGAGATTTGAAGGAAGTGCCACGGGGTTCTTTGAATCATCAAGAACATACTTTTCTTCGACTCCCTTAAGACCAGCCGCAAGCATTACCGCATATGCAAGGTATGGATTACATGCAGTGTCAGGTGAACGGAATTCGATACGCGTTGAATTTTCTTTCTTTGGCTTGTACATCGGTACACGGACAAGTGCGCCGCGATCGCTTTGACCCCAATTAGCAAAAGCTGGTGCTTCTCCCCCGCCATGTAAACGCTTATAAGAATTAACCCATTGATTTGTAACCGCTGTGATTTCAGGAGCGTGCTTAATTAGTCCAGCGATAAAGCTACGACCTACTGCCGAAAGATTGAATTCAGCTGAAGAATCAAAGAAGGCATTCTCTTCACCCTTGAATAAAGAAACATGTGTGTGCATTCCACTGCCTGGATGATCGGTAAATGGCTTTGGCATAAATGATGCATGGAAGCCTTGGTCTAACGCGACCTCTTTAATTACATGACGAAAAGTCATGATGTTATCTGCCGTTGTTAAAGCATCTGCATAACGTAGGTCAATTTCTTGTTGACCGGGGGCGCCTTCATGGTGTGAAAACTCAACGCTGATACCCATGGCTTCGAGCATTGTGATTGCTTGACGACGGAAATCATGTCCAACAACTGCTGGCGTGTGATCAAAGTAGCCACCTTGATCAACCGGTACTGGTGCCACACCGGTTTCGGGGCGGTTCTTAAACAAGAAGAATTCGATTTCTGGGTGGGTGTAACAGGTGTACCCCATCTTGGCTGCACGATCTAAGGTGCGACGTAAAACATTGCGCGGATCTGCAGGTGATGCTGATCCATCTGGCATTGAAATGTCGCAGAACATACGAGCTGCACCTGGTGCTTCGGTGCGCCACGGCAGAATTGAAAAAGTTGCAGGATCTGGCTTTGCCAACATATCTGATTCGGTAACGCGGGCAAAACCTTCAATAGCTGAACCATCAAAGCCAATGCCTTCAGCAAATGCGTTCTCTAATTCAGCAGGAGCAATTGCAACAGATTTGAGAAAGCCCAAGACATCCGTAAACCACAAACGAATGAAACGAATATTGCGTTCTTCTAAGGTACGAAGAACGAACTCTTGTTGCTTACTTGTATCTGCTGACATGGCTGCATTCTTACAAATGCAGGTTACGGCCGTGTTAACTAAGCAAAACCGGCTTAAATAACGAAGAAATCCGCCTTATCAAGCAGAGTCTTTGGGGCTAGATCACTAGTGATGACCGCATTTGCGCTGATGCGCGAACCTGACCCGACCGTGATATTTCCCAGTACCCGAGCACCTGCACCGATGATTACATCGTTACCAATGGTTGGGTGGCGCTTTCCATGTTCGATACCACGAGCACCCAAAGTGACATCGTGATACAGCATCACATCATCGCCAATCACTGTTGTCATACCGATTACAACCCCCATGCCATGGTCAATAAAGAAACGACGACCGATGGTTGCTCCTGGATGAATCTCGATACCCGTTGCTGAACGAACTAGGTTTGAATGAATTCGTGCAATCAACTTCAAGCCGCGGTTCCACAAGAAATGTGAAATCCGATGACCCCACACCGCATGCACACCTGGGTATGCCAGAGCGACCTCTAAACGATTACGCGCAGCAGGATCATGACTTAACGCGTTGTCGAGGTCTTCAAGAATGCGGCTGAAAATCGGCATTAATTAATCCGCGAGATCTTCATACAAAACAGTTGAAAGGTAACGCTCACCAGCAGATGCGCAGATAACCGCGATGTTCTTGCCTGCAAACTCAGGTCGCTTAGCTACTTGAATAGCTGCCCACAAAGTCGCACCTGACGAAATACCAGCAAGGATTCCTTCTTCAGCAGCTGCACGACGTGCGTACTTCATTGCATCCTCAGCGGTTGCATCCAAGATCTCGTCATACACAGTGCGATCCAAAATGTTTGGAATGAAGTTTGGACCAATACCTTGTAGTGGGTGTGGTCCAGGTGCGCCGCCATTCAAGATTGGTGATGCAGCAGGCTCAACACCAAATACCTTGATCGCAGGATTCTTTTCCTTCAAGAAACGACCAGTACCAGTGATAGTTCCACCAGTTCCGATACCTGAAACAAATGCATCAACCTTGCCATCTAGATCGCGCCAGATTTCTGGGCCAGTGGTCTTGTAGTGAATTGCCGGTCCTGCTTCATTTTCAAATTGACGTACGAGAACTGCACCTGACTCGCCAAGCTTTTCAGCTGCAGCAACCGCACCCTTCATGCCCTCGCCAGCTGGGGTCAAAACAAGTTCGGCACCAAATGCACGAATTAGCTTGCGACGCTCCTTTGATACTGACTCCGGCATTGTGAAGATTGATTTGTATCCACGAGCAGCCGCAACCATCGCCACTGCAATTCCAGTGTTTCCTGACGTTGCCTCAACAATTGTTCCGCCTGGCTTAAGTGCACCACTTGCTTCAGCTGCATCGATCATCGCGATTCCTAGACGATCCTTAACAGATGAGCTTGGGTTGTAGAACTCAAGCTTTGCGTAAACATTTCCAGCAGCACCATCATTGATTGCGTTGATGCGAACAAGTGGTGTATTTCCAAAAGCTTCGGTGATGTTATTGAAAGTTGTCATGATTCTCCCTGAAATTGTTGGTTGAAAACTCTTAATTAAATTTGCGGCTGAGGTAAATCAAGAATCAGCAACTGCAAGAGGTTGAAAGGCAGAAATCAACAACACGGTTTCGTGTGAATAACCAGTTGATGATTGAACTCATACCCAAATTCTACTGAAATGCTTTATTTAAGCGAGTTGCTAATCATTTGCAACTAGCGCTCATTCCAGCGTGAAGTCATCGGCAAGCGACGATCTTTGCCAAAGGCGCGAGCTGAAACCTTGGTGCCAGGTGGATATTGGCGGCGCTTGTACTCGGCCTTATCGACAAGTGAGATAACTCGACGAACAAGTTCGGGATCAAAGCCTTCGGAAAGCAAGGCCTCGTAGCCATGATCCTCATCAACGTAGGCGCGAAGTACCTGATCTAGCACTGGGTAGTCCGGCAAGGAATCTGAATCCTTTTGATCTGGACGAAGTTCGGCGCTTGGCTCTTTGGTAATTGAGCGCTCTGGAATTGGTGGGGTCTCCCCACGTTCCAATGCCAAGGCGTTTCGGTAACGAGACAAAGCCCAGACATCGGTTTTGTAAATATCTTTAATCGGAGCAAAGCCCCCGACAGCATCGCCATACAAAGTTGAATACCCAACAGCTAATTCGCTCTTGTTGCCTGTTGCCAAAACCAGATGGCCCTCCTGATTAGAAATACCCATCAGTGTTGTTCCTCGAACACGTGCCTGCAGGTTTTCTTCAGCCAAGCCCTTCAAAACCACATTCTCCATAAAGGCATCAACCATCGGTGCGATCGGCGTGATTCTGAAATGTATGCCGGTGGCATCTGCCAGAGCCTGCGCATCCTCTACTGAATGACCCGATGAATACTTGCTGGGCATTGCAACTCCATTGACCCGCTTGGCACCCAATGCATCAATTGCAATTGCAGCAACTAACGCAGAATCAATGCCGCCTGAAAGCCCTAGGACAACTGATCTAAATCCATTCTTGCCAACATAATCACGAAGCCCCATAACCAGTGCGTGCCACATTTCAGCTTCATTGGAAAGTCGTGTGGCAATTGATGAATCAGCTGAAGTCGCATGAGAAGTGGGCTCTTCTGAGATAACTACATCAGGCCGTGAGCTGCCCTCAGCGCAATCAATATCAACAACAATTAATTGATCATCAAACTGTGCGGTGCGAGCAAGAACGGTTCCATCTTTGGCAACCACGATGGTGTCGCCATCAAAGACAAGATCATCCTGGCCGCCGGTCATATTGACGTAAGCAACAGGGGCGCTGATCTCCTTGGCTCGCTTTTGCACCAAGGCCAATCGCACATCATCTTTGTTGCGTTCAAAGGGTGAACCATTTGGAACAACTAGAAGCCCCGGTGTGCGAGATGCAATCGAATCCAATGAGTGCCAAATATCTTCACAAATAGCAACTGCGACATCGACCCCATGAATTCGCACGACAAGGCTTTGGTCCCCCGGCACAAAGTTTCGGAACTCATCAAAGACGCCGTAATTAGGTAAGTGGCGCTTTACATATGTGGCTCTAACTTTTCCTTCTTGAATAACTGCAACAGAATTTTTTGGCCCTTGGTCTAAGTAACCAACAATGGCCACGATGTCACCGGTGATGCTTGCTGCGATTTCTTGGACAGCGCGAATGCTTGCTGCTTGAAAGGATGGTCGAAGCGCTAAATCCTCAACCGGGTATCCCGTCACAATCATTTCGGGAAAAACGATCAGGTCGGCGCCATGATCTTTAGCGGCTTTAACTGCATCTGCAATCAGCCCAGCATTGCCCGCAAGATCTCCAACCGTTGGGTTGATTTGGGCTAGCGCCACGCGCAACTTCATTTTTCAAGTGTAACGGGGGTACCCTTACAGATGTACCCGGGGACCGTTTCAGGCGGCTTCGAGGAGAGGAAACCATGGAGTCTTTATATGGCGGTGCCGTGCACCGACGCGTAACAATCGTTGATCTTGCCGCAGCAAAAAAGCGTGGCGAAAAGTGGGCGATGCTCACCGCTTATGAATCAATGACCGCCGAGATTTTTGATGAGGCTGGCATTCCAGTCCTGCTGGTTGGCGATAGCGCCGGCAACAACTTTCTTGGCGAAGAAAACACCATCCCTGTCACAGTGGATGAGCTCATCCCATTGGCTCGCGCAGTAGTTCGAGGATCTAAGCGAGCATTAGTCGTTGCAGATCTGCCCTTTGGTTCATATGAAGCATCTCCCGAATTAGCTCTTGCTACATCGATTCGGTTTTTCAAAGAGTCTGGCGCAATGGCTGTAAAGCTAGAGGGCGCACATATTGAAACGGTAAAGAAGTTAGTTGCCAGTGGTATCCCAGTGATGGGCCACCTCGGACTGACCCCACAATCTATGCATCAATTAGGTGGGTACCGAGTTCAGGGACGCACCGATGGCGATGCGATTCTTGAAGCCGCACTTGCTCTTGAAGCCGCGGGTGCTTTCGCAATTGTTCTTGAATTAGTACCGGCTGAACTTGCCACCAGAATCACTGCAGCGCTTTCAATTCCAACAGTTGGAATTGGCGCAGGAGTTAATTGCGATGCACAGGTATTGGTGTGGACCGATTTGATGGGTCTGACCAAGAAGGCTCCGAAGTTAGCCAAGGCTTATCGCAACCTTCGTACCGAGATGTTGGCAGCGACAACTGAATTTGCCGATGATGTTCGTTCGGGCAACTTCCCCACTGAGGCGCAGACCTTTAACTAGCCCAAGCATTCACATAGGGTGGGCATGTGGCCAACTTTGCAATTGATCTAGCCCCATTAAAAAAGTCCAGGGACTTTTCATTGCTATGGGCTGCCGGTTTGATCTCGTACTTCGGTTCGATGATCACCTACGTTGCGGTGCCTTTTCAGATCAAAGAGCTCACCGATTCGTATGTAGCGGTCGCAATCAGCGGCTTGGTTGAAATAGTTCCGCTGGTCATCTTTGGCCTTTATGGCGGGGTCTTGGCCGATGCCTTGGATCGCAAGAAATTGATCTGGGTAACTGAGGCCCTGTCACTGTTATTTACCGGAATCTTGCTGATCAACGCGATGATGGATTCACCTAACCTGTTGCTGATTTACATCGTCTCTGGATTATTTGCTGCCACAAGTGGCTTACGACAACCGGCGATGCAGGCAGCGCTTCCGCGATTAGTTGATCATGAAGATATGACCGCGGCGGCGGCGCTGATGAGTTTGCGTTGGCAGGTAGGTGTAATTGTTGGACCTGCTGTTGGCGGAATTTTGATTTCATCGTATTCAGTCGCTGTTGGCTATGCCGCAGATATTGCAACCTTCATAGTTTCCATAGCCCTGATCGCCTTTATGAAAAAAATCCCGCCATCCCACGAGGCCGAAGCCCCATCCCTGTCAGCGTTAATTGATGGCGTGAAATACGCCTTTAGTAGAAAAGATTTGTTAGGTACATATCTGATCGATCTGGCTGCAATGTTTTTTGCGATGCCGACCGCATTGATTCCATTTTGGGCAGATCAACTTGGAGCCCCTTGGGCACTTGGTTTGTTATACGCCGCCGGAACAATTGGATCGATTGCAATTACCTTGACTAGTGGCTGGACCAAGAATGTTCACTTCTACGGTCGCGCAATCATGTGGGCAGCGATCGGCTGGGGTGTAGCGATCGCATTGTCTGGAGCGACTAATTATTTGTGGCTGGTTCTCTTGTTCCTGACCCTGGCCGGGGCTTCAGACATGATCAGCGCCCTCTTTAGATCGGCGATGTGGAACCAAACAATCCCTGACAATCTGCGTGGACGTCTTGCTGGAATCGAATTACTGTCATATTCATTGGGGCCACTTGCAGGTCAGATGCGCGCAGCTTCAATGGCCGCGGTTACTACATTAAGTATTTCGGTAACTAGTGGCGGAATTATTTGTGTGATTGTGGTCGTATTACTGGCCAGTTTTCTTCCAGATTTCAGAAAATTCGACATCAGAACCAACAAATATGCCCTCGAAAATCAGAAAATGGCGGAAAAATTACGCGTAAACCCTCAATCAGAGGACGAGAATTCGTAACTTGACACACATTTGCGGGATTTTTATCAATTTTGATGTGAAATTTAAAAAATCAAAATAAAAATCTGCGAAATTTTCGCAAATGCATAAAAAAATATAAAAATAAATTTGCGACACGCACTGAATTTTTTCTCACAAAATGTTGGCATTTTTGCCCAATTGATGTCACGCTTATCCACGAACAGGTTTGGGTGACGGATCCGAACCATTCCGATAGGAGAAGTACGTGGCCGCAGCAAAGAAAGCAGCACCAAAGAAGCGCAAGAAGGCAGCAGCACCAGCTGCACCAAAGAAGCGCAAGAAGGCAGCTGCAGTAGCAGTAGCAGCACCAAAGAAGCGTCGCAAGAAGGCAGCAGCTAAGAAGGCTGCTCCAAAGCGCAAGAAGGCAGCAGCAAAGCCTGCAGCAAAGAAGGCAGCTCCAAAGCGTCGCAAGAAGGCAGCAGCAAAGAAGGCTGCTCCAAAGCGCAAGAAGGCAGCAGCTAAGAAGACAACTGCAAAGAAGGCAGCTCCAAAGCGTCGCAAGAAGGCAGCAGCTAAGCCTGCAGCAAAGAAGGCAGCTCCAAAGCGCAAGAAGGCAGCAGCTAAGCCTGCAGCAAAGAAGGCAGCTCCAAAGCGTCGCAAGAAGGCAGCAAAGAAGGCTAAGTAAAGCCCTCAGCTTATTAAAAAAACCCGCCACTCTACGTGGCGGGTTTTTTTATGCACTTTTATTGAGTCAATGAAATAACTTCGAACTACTTCTCTTCCAGGGTTTCTTTGCGAAGAGACTCCTCAATTCGCTCAAAGATTTCAGCCAAAGTTTGTTGATCATTTTTTGATAGATGATCCATAAAACGGTTACGAACACTTTCAACATGATCCGGTGCGGCGGCAACAATCGCCTTCCACCCCTTAGGTGTCATCACCGCGAAATACCCTCTTTTGTCACCTGGACATGGCTCTCGACGAACCCAGCCCTCTTTCTCCATAACCTTCATTCGATGAGATAACCGCGAGCGCGACAACAATGCGTTCGCTGCTAACTCGCTCATTCTCATACTTCGATCTGGGGCATCGCTGAGCTGAACCAGGATTTCATAATCAGGCATCGATAAATCATGGGCGTCCAGATCTGAATCCAACGCCTCCAGCAGACGACGGCTGGCGATTATGTAGCGACGCCAAGCCTTCATTTCAGTGGGGTTGAGCCACCTTGGTGCGGTAGCGTTTTCACGTGCCATGAGTGCAGTCTACGGCAAAGGTTGAAGCTTCAACTACTTTTAATTTCTGTCATAAGGAGCAATTAGTGAGTTTAGAAAAAGCTGGTCTAGATCTTGCCCATAAGGATGAATCTGTTCGCGTACAGGATGACCTCTATCGCCACTTCAACGGTGGCTGGCTCAAGACTGCAGTCATCCCAGCCGACCGAGCAACTGATGGCGCCTTCATCAAGCTTCGTATTCAATCTGAAGAGCGCGTGCGTGAAATTATTGAAAGCGCTACTGGCTCAGATGAAGCTACCAAGATCAGCAATATTTATAAGTCATTTATGGATGCCGATGCGGTCAACGCCAAGGGCGGCTCTCCCATTGCTGCAGAGCTAGCTGAAGTTGATGCGATCTCATCGATCACCGATTTCACGTCAACCTTGTCAAAGCTAGAAGCCCGCGGAGTTTCAGGAATCTTCGGAACCTTTATCTATGCAGATATGAAGGATGCTTCAACAAATATTTTGTACTTACAGCAGGGCGGAATCTCATTGCCCGACGAGGCGTATTACCGTGAAGATAAGTATGCAGATATCCGCACCGCATATGTGGCACATGTAGAAGCGATGTTCACCTTGGCTGGAGTTGCAAACCCTGCCGACAACGCGGCCAAAGTCATGGCCCTTGAAACCAGTATCGCTAGCCATCATTGGGACCAAGTGAAGGATCGCGATGCGACCCTGACCTATAACAAGATGAACCGCGCTGAAGTTAAAGCTCTGATGCCCGCATTTGATTGGGAGCTCTACCTAACCGATGGCGAAATTCCATCAATCGTTTTGGACTCTGTAGTTGTTCAGCAACCATCATTTTTTGAAGGACTTGGAACCATCCTTGCTGGCTTTGATCTAGCTGCCTGGAAGGCCTGGTTGAAGTGGCACATCATTAGCGGTGCTGCCCCATACCTGTCAGATGATTTCACCAACGAAAACTTCGCATTCTTTGGAAAGACTCTTAGCGGAACCCCAGAACTTCGCGAGCGCTGGAAGCGCGCGGTTTCGATGATTGAAGGATCACTCGGAGAAGCAGTTGGCAAGGTTTATGTTCAAAAGTACTTCCCTGCCGAAGCTAAGGCCCGCATGGAAAAGCTGGTTGCCAATCTCATCGAGGCATACCGCGTCAGCATCAATGAGCTGGCATGGATGAGCCCTGACACCAAAGTGAAGGCGTTAGAAAAGCTTGGAAAGTTCCGCCCAAAGATCGGGTACCCAGACAAGTGGCGTGATTACAGCGCTCTGCAAACAACCCCTGATGATCTCTATGGAAATGTTGGACGAGTAGTTAAGTTCCAGCGAGACCACGAGCTTTCAAAGATTGGAAAGCCGGTAGATCGCGATGAGTGGCACATGGCTCCTCAGACAGTAAACGCTTATTACAACCCAGTCATGAATGAGATCGTTTTCCCTGCAGCGATCTTGCAGCCACCATTCTTTGGTTTGGACCACGATGATGCGGTTAATTACGGCGCAATTGGCGCGGTCATTGGCCATGAAATCGGCCACGGCTTTGATGATCAAGGTTCAAAGTACGACGGTGATGGAGCGCTGAATAACTGGTGGACCGATGCAGATCGCACCGCCTTTGAAGAACGCACCAAAGCGCTCATCGCTCAATACGATGTCTTGAGCCCTGAAGAGGCTCCAGATGTAACAGTTAATGGTGCACTCACAATCGGTGAAAACATCGGTGACTTAGGCGGCTTAACAATCGCTTATAAGGCATACCAAATTTCATTAGCAGGAAAGCCCTCACCTGTAATTGAAGGGCTATCCGGCGAGCAACGTTTGATGCTGTCATGGGCACAGGTGTGGCGCGCAAAGGTTCGCCCAGAAGAGATGCGCCGTCGCGTCGCAACCGATCCACACTCCCCTGCAGAGTTTCGTTGCAACCAAATCGTAAAGAACTTCACACCTTTCTACGATGCCTTCGGAGTCACCGACAAGGATGCGTTGTGGCTAGAGGAACAATCGCGAGTTCAGATTTGGTAATGCATTGAGTTTTTCATTTGATATCAAACACGCAGAAAGCAATTCGCTTGCTCGTGTTGGAACAATCAATACCCCTCATGGGCAGATTCAAACCCCAGCCTTTATTCCGGTAGGAACAAAGGCAACGGTTAAATCTGTGTTGCCTGAATCCATGAAGGATCTTGGTTCACAAGCCTTACTTTCAAATGCCTATCACCTGTACTTGCAGCCAGGTTCAGATATCTTGGATGAAGCTGGCGGACTTGCACAGTTTATGAATTGGCCGGGGCCAACCTTTACCGATTCAGGTGGCTTTCAGGTTTTATCACTTGGTGTTGGTTTCAAAAAAGTATTGGCAATGGATGCACAGACTTTTCGACGTGATGATGTCATTGCTGGCAACAAAGATCGCCTTGCCCATGTTGATGATGAAGGCGTGACCTTCAAATCTCACTTAGATGGATCGATGCACCGTTTTACCCCTGAAGTATCGATGCAGGTTCAACATCAAATCGGCGCCGACATCATGTTTGCCTTTGATGAGTGCACCACTTTGCATAACACCCGTCCCTATCAAGAGCTAGCGATGGACCGCACCTATGCCTGGGCGATCAGATGCCTTGATGAACATAAGCGACTTACTGAAGCGCGAGTGGGCAAGCCTTACCAGGCCCTGTTTGGCGTAATCCAAGGTGCCCAATACGAAGATCTGCGCAAAAAGGCTGCGACCGATTTGGGATCGCTGGAATCCAATGGTCAATCCTTTGATGGCTTCGGAATCGGCGGGGCTTTAGACAAGGGTCAACTAGGAACAATCGTTTCCTGGGTCAATGAGATCTTGCCTGAAAATAAACCCCGTCATTTGTTAGGAATCGGGGCCCCGGAAGATCTATTTGTTGGCGTTGAAAATGGTTGTGACACCTTTGATTGCGTTTTAGCCAGCCGAATTGCACGAACTAGCGCTGTGTACACGATGGAGGGGCGTTTTAACCTGTCTAACAGCCGTTTTAAGAGGGATTTCACGCCCATTGATAGCGAATGTGACTGTTACACCTGTACGCACTACACACGGGCTTATATGCACCATGTATTCCGCGGAAAAGAAATCATTAGTGCGACCCTTGCAACGATTCACAATGAAAGATTTATCGTTCGGTTGGTTGATCAGATGCGCCAAGCACTTCTGGATGGGAACTTCGCCGACATGAAGGCGGATTTCTTGGGCCGATATACCCACCGAAGCGGGCAATCCCGAGATTAAGGGTTGTTGACGACCTTAGGCAGATTCCAGTTGTACTTGATTGATAGTTCGCGGACTAGAACAACCACTAACCCGGCGATTGCCACGACCACGGCCTCATTGAGGTTGATTGCATCAAGGGCTAGATAAATGACGGCACCCGATAGACATGCGGTGCCGATAGTTTCGCGGTGCAAAAGGACGGGCTCGGTCTGACACATGATGTCTCGGAACAATCCACCAGAGACTGCACCGATTAATCCCAGAACAGCTGCACCAACAAGTGGCGCATCATTGGAAAGTGCGAACTGAACACTTGAAACCGTCGCAACTGCCAGCCCCAAGGTGTCTAGGGATAACGCAAAGCGACCGACATCTTGCGTCTTACCCATTGCAATAGTGATTAAGAATGCCGCGATGATTGGTGCAAACAACCACGGATATTGAATCCACGGTGGTTGTTGGCCCATAAATAAATTGCGCAAAGTTCCGCCAGAAATTGAAGCGATTGCAGCGATGAAAAGAATGCCGCCAAAATCTAGACCCTTACTGGCGGCCACCCTTGCTCCAACCAATGCAAAGGCAAAGGTTGAAACAAGGTCGAGGCCAAAGACCAGTAGGTCTAAATCCATCCAGAGTTACTTCTTGTCAGCTAAACGAGCCTCGCGACGAGCCTGTTGTTCCTTTGGATCTGGAACCGGAACCGCAGAAATAAGTCGCTTGGTGTACTCATTCTTAGGGTTCTTCAGGATCTGATCACGATCGCCGACTTCTACAAGCAAACCATTTTGCATAACTGCAATTCGGTGAGACAGGATGTCAACGACCGCTAAGTCGTGAGAGATGAACAAACATGCAAAGTTCAACTTGCCCTGAAGCTCTTGTAAAAGCTCAAGGAAACGAGCTTGAACAGAAACATCAAGTGCAGATGTTGGTTCATCAGCGATCAAAAGATCTGGTGTCAGAGCGAGCGCACGTGCGATACCTACACGTTGACGTTGTCCACCTGAAAGCTCATGTGGGTAACGGTTACGGTAACTACGTGGAAGTTCCACCTGATCAAGTAGCTCTTCAACTTTGTGTGCAAGATCTGCGCCCTTTGCTAAACCTGCCAAGAACAAAGGCTCTCCGATTGATTCACCAATTGGAAGACGAGGGTTTAGTGATGAAGCTGGATCTTGGAAAACAATTCCAGTGTGGCGACGGATTGCAGAGAGCTGCTTTGGATCTGCCCCTGCGATCTCCTTGCCGACGATCTCAATGCTTCCGGCTTTAACTGGAAGCAAACCGATTGATGCGCGACCAACAGTTGTCTTACCTGAACCTGATTCTCCTACCAAGCCAACAATTTCACCTGGATAGATTTCGAGGTTGAAGTTCTTAACCGCGGTAAATGCAGGTTGACGACCACGCTTTGGATATTCAATGGTTACATCAGTCAACTTCAATACGGGAGCCGGCTTTGCATCCTCCTTGTATGGAAGTGCACGTTTCTTTGAAGAACCAAGCTTTGGTACAGCACCCAACAACTGCTGTGTGTATGGATGTTGCGGCTTGTTGAAGATTTGATCCGCAGTACCGTGCTCAACAGTGATTCCATCCTTCATAACAAGGATCTCATCAGCCATATCGGCTACAACACCCATGTCGTGAGTAATCAAAAGGATCGCTGAGTTGAGCTTGTCCTTGAGATCACGCATAAGGTCAAGAATTTCAGCCTGAACAGTTACATCCAGCGCTGTTGTTGGCTCATCTGCCACGAGCAGAGCAGGATCGCATGCTAGAGCCTGAGCGATCATTGCACGTTGGCGTTGACCACCAGAAAGCTGGTGCGGATACTTCAAAATAGATTGCTCTGGATTTGGAATATCCACCATAGTGATGAGCTCTAGAGCACGAGCATGCGCTTCTTTAGGTCCCATTTCAAAGTGATTACGTAGAGTTTCTACAATTTGATATCCGATTGTGAACAACGGATTCAAAGCAGTCATTGGCTCCTGGAAGATGTAAGCAACTTCTTTTCCGCGGAACTGACGTAGGACAGAGGACTTAGCGTTGAGCATCTCCTCGCCTTTTACCTTGATGCTTCCCTGCATACGTGCATTGGAAGCAAGCAAAGACATCAAGCCAAGTGCAGTTGTTGACTTTCCAGATCCAGATTCACCAACAATCGCGGTGACCTTTCCGGCAGCCAAACCTAGATTCATGTCGATAACAGCTGGGTACCAAACTCCATCTACCCAAAAATCAACATTGAAATCAGAGATTTCTAGAACGTTTTCTTTACTCATAATTAAGCACCTGCCTTAGTCTGTACTTTTGCCTGAAGGCGATCCTTCTTAGTAATTCGACGGCGCTGACGTGGATCAAATGCATCACGCAATCCATCGCCAATGAAGTTAACGCAAAGGGCGATTGCGATGATGAAGAATCCTGGCCACCAGAAGAGCCATGGACGGGTTGTAAATGATGATTCATATTGGCTAATCAACAGACCAAGCGATACATCAGGTGCAACCACACCAAAGCCTAGATAAGAAAGCGCCGTCTCGGTAAGAATCGCACCAGCCATAATCAAAGTAATGGAAACAATGATCTGACCAACTGCGTTTGGCAGGATGTGCTTGAAAGCGATTCGAAGATTTGATGCACCAGCTACACGAGCTGCATCCACAAACTCCATTTCACGAAGCGAGAGGAACTGAGCTCTTACTAAACGTGCCAGACCAGTCCATCCTAAAATTCCAAGGAATAACGCTAGGAATAATGGGCCAACGCGGCCGGCAGCCTTACCAATAACTGCTGCGATGATGATTGTTGGAACGGTCTGAATGAAGTCAACAAGGCGCATAAGCACTGCATCTACACGCTTGCCGTAGAAGCCGGCGATTGAGCCGACTACAACACCGATAAATCCTGAAACCGCACCGATAACAAACATGATCATCAGCGAGCGTCGTGCGCCATTCATTACAAGTGCGAAGTAGTCACGGCCGATGTCATCTTGGCCAAATGGGTGGTTACCCATTCCGAAATCTCCGACAGGGTTCAATGAAAGTGTTGGGCAGCCTGTTGTTCCGCCAGGGCAATCCTCAAAGCGAAGCTCTGGGATATCTTCAACGGTCCACTTCCACCAACCTGGAATTCGGATTGGACCAATCTTGGTATCCAACGCAGTCATCACAAAAACGATAATCGTTGTGATGACTCCCAATGCGATCACCGCTGCACGGTGACGGAAGAAACGTCGACGGACAATCTGTCCCTGACTTAGACCTTCAACCTCTTTGTTTGCGATTGCATTTTCGCCACCGGCCAGGATCTCCCCTGTTGCCTTTTCTTTGCGTCCAAATAGTTTCATGGTTACTTACCCAATCTAATGCGAGGATCAAGAGCTGAATACACTAAATCTGCAATCAAGTTTCCTGAGATAACTAGGATCGAAAGCAACAAGTTAACGCCCATCAACAAGTTGAGGTCGTAACTATTGATCGCCTTAATACCTAGAGTTCCCATACCTTGCCAACCAAATACCCGCTCGGTGATAACAGCTCCACCGACCAAGCCGACAAACTCACCAACGAATAAGCTCGACAGTGGCAACATCATGTTTCTGAAAGCGTGACGAGTAATCACCACGCGCTCATTGAGGCCCTTTGCACGAGCTGTTCGGATGTAATCCTGATTAAGAACCTCTAATAGCGCTCCACGTGAATAACGGATCCATCCTGCAAGAGAAATCAAAATCAATGCAAGGGTCGGAAGAACCAAGTGCATGATGATGTCTAGGTTATTGATCCAGAAATCATCGGTGACTAACTGATCCTTACGCTGACCATACGTTGGTACTGGGCGGCGATTTACCGCATCTGTGAGGCTGTATGCCTCCCAGCTCTGCATGATTCGATCTACAACAATCAAGAAGCCAATAATGACTCCCGTAATAATTGCAGTTCGTGCAATTGGACCGCGATCGATCTTGCTATACAAGCGTGCGATACCTAGTCCTGTCAGTACGAGTAAGACAATAAGTAAGAAAATTGTTAAATATGAACCCCAGTTATTAAAGATCCATTGCGCTGGGTAATACCAAACCACACCCAAGCCAGCCATCGTGAGCGCGCCCTTTTTGGCCGCCTGATTGCTCAAACCAGTTGAAATTGCAGTAACACCAAATGCAACGCCCACAGATAGGAAGGCGATAAGGATTGGACCAAGGCCTGGGTGTAGGTACCAATCTGTTAGATCAATCGCCCACAAAATTACAAAGTTAGTTGCGAACGCGCCGGCGAAAACACTCCAGAAACGCTTTCGCTCTCCACCAAAGAGTGAGCTCCAGAAGATTCCAGTAAAGATGGAGAAGATAAACATCCACTTAACTGGAATATTGGGTTCGCTCAAGAAGTTGTTGAATTGAATCGCCATGAACTCCTTAAGAAGCACAGCTACCCAGAAAATTGGAAGAGAGTAGAGAAGGAATGCGAGGAAAGTCATTCCGTAATCAAAACGGCTGTACTGGCGAAGCGCTGAAATGATTCCAAGTGCAAGACCTAGTAGAAGCGCAGTAATTGTTGCGACCAAAACTAGGCGAAGAGTTACAGGAATTGCATATGCCAACTCTTCTTGAACCGTTGTTGCTTCGCGTGTCATTCCAAGGTTCAATTTTCCAACGAACAAACCAAGTACACCCTTGAGCCACAAGAAGTAGCGGACCGGTGGTGGCACATCAAGCTGTAGATCACGAGTTAAGGCGATGATTTGTTGTCTTGCCCCATCATCTGCACTTAATCGAAGTTCGGCTAATGGATCACTTGCATAAGCTGCGAGGTTGTACACCAGGAAGCTTGATCCAAAAAGAATCATGATCGAGACGCCGATTCGACGCAGGATGTAGTTCAGCATTAAATGCTCCTTGCCAGCATGGTTTGTTGTTCGTACTTGTTAAAACAATTGCCAAATAGTAGCGCGAATGGCACCTGATTTTTCAATCAGATGCCATTCGCTTACTGCTTATTCCGCCTTTTACGGCGGCGCTAATAGCTCAAAAAGAAGCTATTAGTATGCCCACTCCCAGTAGTTCCAAACTAGGTTTGGAGACAATGGAGCTGGCTTTACGCCCTTGAGGTTCTTGTTGTAAGCAGTTACAGCTGGGAATTGGAATACACCAACTGTTAGTCCCTCGTTGTGGATGATGCGCTCTGCTTGAATCACTGTTGAAACAAGTGTGCGGTTATCCATTGGAGTCTGCAACTTATCAAGAATTGCATCAAGTGTTGGCAAGTTAACGCCTGTACGGTTGTTACCGCCACCTAGCTTGAAGTTTGCGTTTGTTCCAGTCTGTGAAACAGCTGTCTGGCAGTATGCGAAGAACATCGCATCGTATTCTGATAGCTGAATCTTTGGTGACCATGATGCCTGTACATCACCCTGTAGATCGAAACCAGCCTTGATTGCATTTGCCTTAGCAAGTGCGAACTCTGCTGCACGACGTGGGTTGTTTCCAGGTACAAGTACCTTCACCTTAACTGGGTTGCTTGGGCTTGCGCTTGGGAAGTGCTTCTTAACCAAACGAAGTGCCTTTGCGTTCAATGCATCCTGTGAACCAACGTAGAAGTTTGATCCGTTGTTTGCAACTAGACGGTCGTAGCCGTTCTCACCTGGTGAAAGGAATGTTGAACCTAGTACAACTGCATCTGGGTTGATTGGACGGATTAGCTTCTCTGTGATTTCTTCACGTGGGATTGACAATAGGAATGCGCGACGTAGATCTGCACCCTTTCCGCCGTGTCCCTTGAAGATACCGTTGTAGTCAGGCTGTCCTGGTGCGTTTGCAACGCGTGTATCCCAGTGCTCGTAGCAAGACTGGATTCCACCCTTAACAGTTACGCCTGAGATCTTCTTTAGGGCTGCTACAGCATCAGCTGTTGCCTGTCCTGCGTAGATATCAAGCTCGCCGTTTGCAAGTGCCTGTGAAGCAGCTGTTCCGTCAGAGATGAACTTGAAGATAACTGTGTCAACTGATCCGCTTAGCGCTGGACCTGAGTTGTAACGTGGGTTCTTCTTTAGAGTTACAGATGACTTTGTCACTGCGCTATCAACAAGGAATCCACCGTTACCTACGAATAGGAGTGGGTTTGTCTTGTCATTTACTTCAGTGATGTTGTAAGACTCTGACCAAACCTTACCGATTGCCTTCAATACAGCAGTGTTCTTTGAGTTGAATGCAGCCAAGAAACGATCGCGTGCTGCTTCGTTTTCCTTAACTGACTGAAGAGACTTCTTTCCTTCAGACATCAATACAAGTGAGTGAACATCAGCTGGTCCAGGACCGAAAAGATCCCAGTTAGCAATCTTCTTCTTGTACTGAAGTGTTACTGACATCTTGTCAGCTGAAAGTACAGGCTCTCCAACGATGTTATCGCTGTAAGTTCCACCGTAACCGTTTGAGTTAAACGCTGGAACATTGTCGCTGTCAGGATCTCCAAGGCCAGCAGCCTTTGAGTAAGCGTTGCTTGATAGAACGTGTGACAGTAGAAGATCTACTGCTGTGATTGGAGTTCCATCAGACCAAACGCGGCCCTTTTCAACAGTGTACTGAACACGGAAATCTGATGCATTGTTCTTTACTACCTTGTATGAACCGAATGTCTTGTTCTGAACCACATTCTTCTTGTCATCGTAGTAGTTGAATCCAATACCTGTTAGGTAACCAACTGCAGCATTGATTGTCAGGTTTGTATCTGGAGTACCTGAGTTAAATGATGTCAGTGAGTTTGTGTCGTGGATTACGACAGTTGAACGTGTTGCAGCTTGTGCAGGTGTTAGCAGTGAAACTGCTAGCGCCGCTGATGCTGCAGCTGCGAGTGCAAACTTTGCACTACGTGTGAACTTCATATAGTTCCTCCTTGAGGGTTATAGAAAAGCGTCTGCGGAGAGTCGACCAACCCCGTAGGCGCTTTTGGTGGCGAAAGTCTGCCCTAGCAACGGGGTCCTAGCAACACGCAAATAGTTCGCATGAGCGTGGATTTATAACGCCTAGATAACCCTTGCCTGAGAATTCGATAACGCTATTCCAAGATGAGGGGTGAGACCGGGCTACTTAGTGGCTTCGGCGCTCTTAGCAACACTCATGAAGAATTTGATCGAACTCAATGCGATCACTGAAGCGATGACTCCCCCGACATACATAGGAAGTCGGAGACTGAAATGAGCCAAGACTCCACCAAGCAACGATCCAATCGGCATCATTCCCCAGACCAGTGTGCGACGGGTTCCGTGGATTCGGCCATACAGCTCATTAGGAATAATCGTTTGATAAGAGGCCATCAACAAAATGTTCCACTGTGAAATTGCAAATCCCCCGAAGGTCGCAAGAGCAACGAAAATATAGATGTTTGGTGAAAAGCCTTGAAGCAGTAAAACAACTGAACTACATGTGATACCAAGGGTCATCATGATGCTTCGGCCAAATTTCTTGGAAGCCTTTGGAGCAACGATCGCGCCCAGCAGTGCGCCCAATCCTTGAATCGTGAGAATCACACCGAATAACTTTGGATCTAGTTCTAAATCCTTAATGATGAAAAGCACCATCGTCGCTGTACCTGCTGAGTAACAGACCCCAATTGATGCGGTGGTTACAACCAAACGGCGCAACACCTTGTGGTTGTAAAGGTACTTAATTCCGAACTTAATGTCTTCGACAAAGTGAGGCTTCTCTTCTGTTGAACTTTCACTTCGAACATCCTGTAGATATTGAATAGGAATTGAAAGTGCCAGCAGTGTTGCAACGGCATAACCAATACTGTTAATGAAGAATGGCAACCAAATTGCCAAGGCATAAAGAAAGCCGCTGAGCGGAGATCCAATAAAGCCCTGGATTACCGTTTCGGAAATCTGAAGTCTGGAGTTTCCTTTTTCATAGTGCTCCTCCTCCAAAATTTGAGGAATTAAGGATTGTGCGGTTGTGTCGGTGGCAACTTCGCATATTCCAATAATGAAGGCAGAGAAAATCAACCAATAAATGGTTACGTGATCGGTGGCAATAAGAAGCGCCATTGCTCCTACCACTGCGCTTCTGATGGCGTTGGAGCCCGCCAAAATAAATCGGCGATCAACTCGGTCGACCATAACTCCAATAGGCATCGCGAAAAGCAGCCAAGGCAACATAACCATTGCCCCGATGATCGAAATCAAAACGGTGCTATCTGTCAACGTAATTGCAAGCAATGGCGCTGCCGCGATAAGCACGCCATCAGCCAAGTTGGAAACGATGCTTCCAGCCCACAAGCGATTAAATGCTGGACCCATGGCCGAAACCATAGTGCACCCAATGAAATATCGGCTATAGGCAAATTAAATTAGTAGAAGTTTTTTCGCTTTTTCTACCGCGGTATGACGACCATCAACACCTAGCTTTCGATACACATTTCGTAGGTGAGTTTTCATGGTGTTTTGCGAAATATGTAGCTGCTTAGCGATTGCGCTCAGCGGAATACCCGTTGTTAAATGCTTAAGGATTTCGAGTTCTCTAGCGGTCAGTTTTTCTTCTAGTGCACCTGTATCGCTATTCATCGCCTGAATTCGCTCTGTCATTTCCTGAACCACACTTTCTCTAAAGACGGTGGGTTGAGCGGCTGCTGCTTTCACCATGATTGGATACAAACGGTGTTGCCTGACGAAATACTCGTGATAACCAACCTCTGCGCCAATCTCTAATGCTTTATTCAGATGGGCAAGCGCTAAGTTTTCATGGTCGATATTTATTGTGGCCTGATACAAGAATTTATTCACACGTTCACGTGGAGTGCTCTCCGGGAAAGCTTCAACGAGTGCGGGTACCTTTTTAGGGTCTGCCTGAAACTTCGCATTGATTTCAATCTGGCGAACCATTTCGGTTTTTGGCATGCGACGTAATAACTCTTCGGCACGCTCCCAATCATCTAAAGTGAAACGTAGAAAAACTTCGGTCATATCAATTAACCAACTGAGCTCGTTTGGCGATTTCAACTGTGCGACTTGATCTCTTTGCTGCTTAATGATCTCCATCATCTGTGGAATCTGGCCCTTTGTAATACTGATTCGTGCGCGAGTGCCTTCAGCCATCAAGAACCAAGGCCACATTTGAGACGCTGAAGCTTTATCCATAATTACAGTTAAAGTCTCGGTTGCCTTGTCGATCTGTGAAAGTTCTAGCTGACATCGAGCCAGAACCATGTATGCATCGAGCGGCGCACTAATTGATGCATAACCGATTAACTGAGCTTGATTGATTGCGATATCTGCATGCTCTGCAGCCTCAAAGAATCTTCCCTCGGTCCATAAAGCGACTGCGGTAAGGCAGGTTAGGTGAAACGGAGCATTTACAAGGTTGCCTTTATTCATCAACGACCTAGCCGCTTTCAGCGAAGAGGCGACTTCGTCTGGTTGGTCATACAAGAAATTGATTGAGGCTTTCAATCGAAGTAAGGCGATCAGATCCGTATTTTCTAAAGAAGGCGTCGGAGATTTATGATTTAAAGCTCTATCAATCATCTCTAAAGATCGAGTGAATTCACCGCGAGCAAAGTACACATGCGCAAAGACCATAGAAGTCAGCTGGGTTAAGAACTCGAGCTCTTTGCTTTGAGTTGAAACAAGCTCTAGCTCAGTAGCCATGGCCTCGGCATTAGCAAAATCCAAGTTAACTAAGTGACCAACAACTTTAATGGTCTTTTTCATTACCTCGCCGCGCATCGAAGAATCAGCAGAAAAATCCGCCCACTTGATCAATTGATCTCCGCGGCCAATAGCAGCCATTTCGCGGATGCTAGTTTCCAAAATGCTTTCTAAACGTTCGCTGTTGTCTGATTTGAAGATGTGCTCTAACGCCTTGCTTGAATTTCCCTTGAGCAAGAAGTGATCTGCCAACTTTTCGTGAATTCGTTTCTTTTCATCTGAGATATCCCCGTTAAGCCCAGCCAGACCCTCGTACACAATCTCGTTAAAGCGAAACACACGATTTAATCCAGAAGATACCGAAACGAACATTCCATCGGTAGCAAGTTTATTGATGTAACTTTCTGAAAAATCCTCGCCCAAAATGATTGCCGCGATTTCGAAGTCGAACTCTTGAACCATTAACAATCGAGAAATCTTTGATTTGTTTTCATCATTTAAGGTCTTAAAAGTTTCCAGCGCCAGAATCGCAAGAGGATTAGAAGTTGCACCCATTTCAAACTGAGAATGCTGCTGACCTCGAGCAATTGATCGGGTCATCATCTGCACTGCAGCTGGCCAACCTTCACAACGTGCGATTAATTTGGATGAGTTTGAGTCGATTTCCTGGACACCATTGAGTTCGGCAATTCTGGAAACTTCTTCATCAGAAAACTTAAGATCCTGACTGGTGATTAAGCTGAGATTACCTAGGCTTGCATAACGCGCGAGTGAGGTTGTCGGAGTAACCCGACGTACAATAATGAGATGAACATTGTTTGGAAGAAAATCGATTAAAGATTGCGCAACGGTTGTTACATCCGGGCTATCGGTTGGACCGTTATCCAATACAAAGTTAAAGGCCTCTTTTAATTCTCCTGCGGCACCGGTCATCTTCTTAACATTTAATAAAGGATTCGCGCTTGGCTCATTCTCGAAATCTGATCCAAAATCAGGAAACTTAACCTGGATAGCGGCTAAGACATGAGCAAAGAATGTTTGGGTTGAATCGGCAGCATCTATGCTCAGCCAAACCGTTGGCAGTTTTGAACTTTCTGCCCATTGTGAAACCAAAGAGCTCTTGCCATATCCAGCAGGGGCGGCCACCACGGTAACCCCCGGCAAACCGGTCTCAAATAGATGGAATAAGTGCTTTCTTGAAATGAAATTTGCTGGAACTGCTGGAGCAAATATGCGGGAGCGATCTATAGATGGGGTGACAACATCCTTTGCGCTCATTGGTTAAGGGTGATGCCTTGCGCTCGCAGAATCAAGGCAACCTCACCCCATTCGGGGTGAGATCTACAGGCTATTTAATCTGCGCTTGGAAGCAATTCTGGGCAAAGGAAATGGCGGCCAGGTCTCCCCAGCCGCCATCTTCTACCCTCGATTATTTAATGCGTTAGCCGATCTTTGCAATCAATGCCTGAGCCTTCTTGAGGAAAGCTCCATCGACGACAGAGAATCCAAGATCTGCTCCTGCATCCTTTGAACACTTAGGGCTCAAGATGTAGGTAGCAAGCTCCTTAACGGCCTTGCCCTTTGCAGCATCTGGATTCTTTGTATCTGCAAGTAGGTAAGAAACGATACCCAGTGGGTAAGCGCCCTTTTCCTTAGTTGCGTAATCAAAGGTCACGATGCCATTTGCATCCATAGCAGCTTCAGCTAAGAACGCTGATACTCCTGCTGAATCTGGTGCAACTGATGCGCCAGCTGGATTAATAACGTTAGCAACCTTCAGCTTGTTCGCTGTTGCGTAGTTAACTTCAGCAAATGTAATTGAGTAAGGAGTCTTACCTGCAAGTTGTGAAACACCATTTGAAGAAGATGCACCAACGATACGACCAAGGTTTGCTGGGTCATTGATGTTTCCAGGGAATGATGATGTGAATACTGCAGCCTTTGGCTTTGTCCAAATGCTTGGTGCTGACTTGTTCAGGTAGTTTGTGAAGTTCTCAGTTGTACCTGAAGAGTCCAAACGATAAACAACCTTGATTGGCTGGTTTGGAAGTGTGTAACGTGAAGTTACATTTTGCGTACGAAGAACTACTGGGTTGCCCTTTGCATCCTTCTTAACATTTCCATTTGCATCTAGACGGTATACAACCTTTACAGATGAACGATTGTTATCTGCTGCAATTGCTGGATCATTCCAACGTGTGATCTTGCCTGAGAAGATTCCAGCAATTGTGTCTGCTGAAAGTTGCAGAGTTGTCTTAGCTGGAAGGTTGTGCAAAATTGCGATTGGTGCAGCTACTGCTGGCACGTGAATAATTGAGGCGCGCTTTGTTGAAGCTGTGTGCGCTGCATCTGTAAACCAAAAATCTCCGATTGAGCGATCTGAGTTAGTACGTCCTGTACCTGAACCAGATGATGCGTAAACGTAAGAATGTGAAGTTTCCTTTGCAAATCCTGCCTTGCAAGCATCAATCAAAAGTGCTGGAAATGATGCACCAGAACCTTGAAGATCTACTGCGTGTGCTGGAACTCCTGTTGCCAAACCGAACGCGAGTGCAAGTGATGCAACCTTCGCGAGCTTTGAAATTCTCATGTACTTCCCCTCATAGATGTTTGAACTACGAGGCAAACCTATGGAGCAAACATGAACGAAGAGCGCTCGGAATCCGAACGCTCTTCGACTTTTAGGTGAACAGTAAGTAAACGATTTAGCCGAAACGACCTGTCACATAGTTCTCGGTGCGCTCATCCTTTGGACGAGAGAAGATCTCGCTAGTTGCTGCGTATTCGATCATTTGGCCAGGTCCACCATCTGATAAGAAGAAGGCGGTGTAATCAGATACGCGAGCCGCTTGTTGCATGTTGTGAGTCACG
The DNA here is from genome assembly GCA_046052005.1 of Actinomycetota bacterium. Lineage (GTDB taxonomy): Bacteria > Actinomycetota > Actinomycetes > Nanopelagicales > Nanopelagicaceae > Planktophila. The sequence continues at coordinate 5,969 of JBJONC010000005.1, read as the reverse complement.
ATAACGATCGTCATCGTCTCTGAAAGCTCGCGGATAGTGTCTTCAATTCGAAGGGTTGAACCTGGATCAAGTGCAGAACATGGTTCATCCATAAGTAAGACCTGAGGACTTACAGCCAGCGAACGTGCGATACATAGACGCTGCTGCTGTCCGCCTGACAAAGAACCACCATGTGCGGATAAGCGATCCTTTACTTCATTCCACAGTCCGGCACGAACTAAGCACTCTTCAAGAAGTTCTTCCTTGTTGCTTACTTTGGTTTGTGAAAGCTTTAATCCAGATAAAACATTTTCACCGATGCTCATTGATGGGAATGGATTTGGCTTCTGGAAAACCATTCCAATTTGCAGACGAATCTTTGTTACATCGGTACCTGGTTGGTAAACATCTTTACCATCGAGCAAAACTTGGCCAGCCATTGCCGCACCTGGAATAAACTCGTGCATTCGGTTGATTGTTCTAATAAAGGTTGACTTACCGCAACCTGATGGACCAATCAATGCAGTAACTGTTCCTGCGCCAAAGTTTAAGTTGATATCTGAAAGCACATGGTTCTTGCCGAACCAAGCATGTACTCCGCGAGTTTCAAGTCCTGTGCCAAGTGAAGCGCTGCCAGGTGATTTCACCTTGGCTGCAGCTACATCTGCCAATGAAGATGGGCGAACGCCTGCATCCATTTTTGTCTCGCTTTCTGCTGAGTTAATCATTTCGAACTTTTCTTAGAACCTAAATAGCGTGCAACGGTAAAGAGAACTAGAACTAAACCAACCAATACAAGTAGACCTGCCCAAGCTCGCGTGAGCGCTTCAGGAGATCCTGCATTGAATGATTTCCAGATGTAATACGGCAAAGAGCCCAATGGTCCGCTAAAGGCGTTTGGATTTACCTTGTCTCCACCACCGGTTAGAAGGAGCAATGGAGCGGTTTCACCGGCGATACGGGCTACACCCAAAATGACCGCCGTTACTAATCCGCTTTTTGCTGCCGGCAGAACAATCATCGCAACTGTCCGCCACTGGGTTCCACCTAGTGCGACCCCTGCTTCACGCAGATCATTGGGGATCAGATTAAGAACTTCTTCAGATGTTCTTGCGATGGTTGGAATCATCAAAATTGTTAAAGCCAATGAACCCATAAATCCCGAGAAGGATTTAGTGATTGGGTACAAAATTGCAGAGAGAATAAAGAGTCCTGCGACGATTGAAGGTACACCACTCATCGCCTGAACTAGGAAACGAATTGGAGCCGTAAAGCGTCCTTTAATTTCAGTCAGGTACAGGGCGGTCAAGATTCCAATCGGAACACTCATAATCAACGCAAGCGTTACTAGAGCTAGTGTTCCTGTGATTGCATGCAATAAACCACCGTTATTGAGCGGATCTGTTGGGGTGGCCATTGACATATCTGAAGTGAAAAGGTTTAGCGAGATGCCAGGTAGACCCTTTTGCGCAACGGTAAACAAAATGCTTGCGATTGGAATAACGGTGACAATCGCACCGAATGCAACTAATGAATTAACTAAAGCATCCTTAGCTGCTGCGCTTCCAAGTTGGAAACCCTTAATCGATGCGGTTAGCGCCATATAGACAAGGAAGAAAACTACAAATAGAGCAAGCTTTCCTTTCATCGCTGTGACTGCAACGATTAGGTAAGAAGAAAGCAGTGACAGAATAAAGATTCCAATATCTTTTGCGCGCTCACGCTTAGTAGCCTTCCAAGGCTTGATAGGAGTAGGAATAGTTGTCATCGTCCTGACTTTCCTGTCTTCTTTACAATCACATTTGCGACAGCATTAACGAGCAAGGTCAACATAAACAAAACTAATCCCGCAGCCATCAATGCTTTAATCTCATATGGGTTAGCTTCACCGAACTTTAAAATAATCAAGGAAGCAACGTTTCCGCCCGCACCCAGAAGTACTTGCCAATTCACTTGGAAGACAATGTTCAAAACTGTAAATACCGCGACGGTTTCACCCATTGCTCGACCAAGGCCAAGCATGGCTCCTCCGATAACGCCATTTCTTCCATGAGGAATTACAACTGCTTTAATCATTGCCCAGCGGGTTGCACCAAGGGCATATGCGGCTTGAATTCGATCAAGTGGGGCTTGAGAAAAGACTTCGCGAGATACAGAAGTAATGATTGGAATGATCATGATTGCCAGAACCACGCCCGCAACAAATGGAGAGCGTGTGTAGACAGGAACCTGTAGATCGAAAAGCGGGATCCAACCTAAGTACTTGTGAATCAACTTCGCCCAATATTCAGCACTTGGCATCAATACCAAGAATCCCCAAATGCCAAAGAGGATTGATGGAAATGCAGCCATCATGTCGATGATCGCGACAAGGAATTTCTTTAACTTATCTGGTGCATAAAAGTTCAAGAACAGCGCGGTAAATACAGAAATTGGAAGGGCAATTACGACTGCAACTAATGCACAGAGAATTGTGCCCACCAGCATGGCTGCCAAGCCAAAATTACTGTCTACAACATTTGCATTCTCATCAACCGTTACAGACCAATCTGAATTGGTAATAAATCCAAAACCCTCTTGAACAATTACTTCAAAGCCGCGGTATCCAAGAAAGATAGCAATGAGTCCCAGAATGACGAGCGAGGAAAGACCGCCAGCTGTAACTAAGCCACGGAAAACCTTGTCTGAACGTCTTGGTTCAGTAGTGATTTCGCGAGGAGTTGGTGGAGCAAAAATGGTCAATTTACTTACGCAAACTTTCCTGTTACCAAGTAATACACGCGACGTGAAACTGAAACCGCGTGGTCTGCAAAACGCTCGTAGTAACGGCCAAGAAGCGTCAAATCAATTGCACTTTCAACGCCATGCTTCCAGTTTGGATCAACAAGCGTTCCAATCAACTGACGGTGAAGCTTGTCCATCTCATCATCATCTTTTTCAACTTGAAGGGCAACTTCGGTATCGCGTGATGCGATTACTGAACCTGTCTTGCGTGCAATCTTTTCTGCCGCTTCACCCATTTGCTTAAAGCTTGCAATTAATTCGGCAGGGATCGCTGCATCTGGATGGCGAAGACGAGTAATTTTCGCAACGTGGTGGGACATATCTCCCATGCGCTCTAGATCGGCGCTCATGCGAAGCGCTGTTACAAGCGCACGCAAATCAGATGCCACTGGTTGTTGACGAGCAATGATGTCGATGATGCGTGCATCTAGTGCATGCTGGAAATCATCGATGGTGTCATCGGATGCGATTACCTCTTCAGCCAGCTTCAGGTCGCAATTAAGAATTGACTCTGTCGCCTTCGCGATGGACAACGCAACCATGTCGGTGAGGTCAACGAGTGACTGTGAGACGCCATCGAGTTCATCTTGGAATACTGATCTAATAAGTGCCATGGGCCGAACCTAGAGCGCACGCATGAATGGACTCTGTCGAGAAAGTGAACGGAAGGTTAACTGGCGCAGGCAGGCTATACAGTTGGGGCGTGAAGTTCCTTCGCAAGGATGTTGAGGCGCAAGATCAGCGTCTGCTGCCTGCGATGCTGGTTAACACCCTTTCTCAGATTGATGGCGAGGCCATTGTCCTTGCCCATGGTGAAGTCCCAATCTTTGTAACTCCCGGAATTGAGCAGATTGGCTTGCTCAAGGATGGCAAGGTTCAAAGCGCAGAGCTGCTTGCAACGGTCCGCGTTGTTCGACGTAAGCATTCCCGCCAAATGGGTCAGATTGAAATCCCACGCGGCCCCATTGGAGAAGGTCGCCACGAGTTAACCGTCAACGTTATTCCGCTGACAGAAGATGATTTAGTTCTCGTTCTATTAAGCGATGAGAGCGAAGCGCAAAGAGTCCACGAAGTTAGACGAGATTTTGTTGCAAATATTTCACATGAGTTAAAAACACCAATCGGTGCCTTATCGCTACTTAGTGAAGCGGTCTTAGGTGCCAAGAATGATCCAGAAGCGGTTGAAAAATTTGCAACTCGCATGCAGACCGAGTCAAAGCGCCTGACCGATTTGGTTCAAGAAATTATCAATCTTTCAAGGCTTCAGGATTCAGATCCACTGTCGGTTCCAAGCGAGCTTCATGTTCAGGATTTAATCAATGAAGCAATCGATCAATCTCAGGTCACTGCAGATAGTCGCCATATTGTTGTTTCAAACTCTGATTCAGTTGATGGAATAATTCTGGGAGACCGTGAACAATTAATCATGGCGATTCAGAACCTCATTGAGAATGCAATCAATTACTCGCCAGAAGGCACCAAGGTAACGGTGACCTCAAAGGTTGAAGATGGAATCATTGATATTTCCATTACCGATCAAGGAATCGGAATCCCAGATGCAGATCTGGACCGAATCTTTGAACGTTTCTACCGAGTCGACCCTGCAAGATCTCGTTTAACTGGCGGTACCGGCCTAGGGCTTTCCATCGTTAAGCACGTAGCCTTAAAGCATGGTGGAGAAGTAAAGGTATGGAGTTCAGAAAATGTTGGCAGTACCTTTTCCTTGAGACTTCCAATTTACTCACCGACTGAAGAGAGCGTTCAATGACAAAGATTCTGATTGTTGAAGATGAGGTTTCTTTCTCAGAAGCCTTAGCTTTCTTGCTCGGTAAAGAGGGTTTTGAGGTCTCGGTTGCTGAAGATGGCCAACAAGCCGTGGATAAGTTCAATAAAGAGGGTGCTGACTTAATTTTGTTGGATCTAATGATTCCTGTGATTTCTGGAATCGAAGTCTGCCGAACAATAAGAACTACTTCACAGGTTCCAATCATTATGTTGACCGCGAAAGATGCCGAAATCGACAAGGTGGTTGGCCTCGAACTTGGTGCGGATGATTATGTAACTAAGCCTTATTCATCACGCGAGCTTATTGCCAGAATTAAGGCTGTGTTGCGTCGCGGTGTCGTAGATGACTCCATTGAAGGCGAAAGTGGCGTTCATTCAGTTGCTGGAATTAAATTGGATATCGGCAAGCACCAGGTAACCATTAATGGCGAAGTTGTTGCACTGCCACTGAAAGAGTTTGAGTTACTTGAATTCCTCATGCGTAATGCAGGCCGAGTTCTTACACGTTCACAATTAATTGATCGAGTGTGGGGCGGGGATTACTACGGTGATACCAAGACTTTGGATGTTCACATTAAGCGCCTACGTGCAAAGGTGGAAGCAGATCCGGCAAACCCTGTCTTAATTCAAACTATTCGCGGTCTTGGCTACAAATTGGAAAGTGCTTAAGCAATACTCTTTCGAATCATTCGCTGATAGAACTTTCCAGGTTGGCGAGAACTAGCGGTGTCTTCACCCATCTTTACAAACCCAAGTTTTTCGTAAGCTGCAATAGCGTTGTAGTTATCGGTCCAAACACCTAATCCTTGGACCTTCCAATCTTTATCTTGTTGATCGATAAATCTGAACATTGAGCTTAGTAACCCTTTGCCACGAAACTCTGGATTGCTCCAGCATCCGCCAATCCAACAGGTAGCCCCAAAATCGCCATCCAGAACTTCTATGAACATCATTGCTACATCCACACCATCAATGGATGCGATCAGAAAATCATTCTTTTCAAACTTTGCACGCCATGCACTTTCATCTTCGGCGCTTTCTCCTTCTAATGTGCCTCCAAAAGCATGTCCACTTTCAGTCAATGCTTGTAATCGAATAGAACGTAAGCGCTGCCACTCATTTGGTTCAATAATCTCGACAACTACCTCGTTATTCATGAGGTTAATCATGCCATCTGTGATGACCTAAAGGGTGAAAGATTAGAATGCATCAATGCTTGCGCGATCTGCGAATTTATCGTTGAAGGCCAAAGGTCTCGCCATTGGCATCTGGATCGCCCTAACTATTACGGGCATTTGTGGCGCAGCAAATCTCGACAAACATTTAACAACCTCATTAGAGATCCCCGGTAGCCAGTCTGCTGAAGCGAGCAAGGTTCTAGATGCTTATTTTTCTGAAAACACCGAAGGTACATTTACGGT